>PIVW01000725.1 GCA_003353825.1 Chloroflexota bacterium | reverse complement strand
CGGGGGAGGAGGCCGTCATGAGGCGTGCGCTGTAGCACCACGTACTCGATGCCCAGGCTCTCTACCAGTTTGCGCTTGTCAGGGGTGTTGCCATCCTCGTTCACCACAAAAATGTCGGGATGGATGGCGCGTAGTTCCGGTTCGAAGTCGAGATAACCGCAGCCGGTTGAGATCAGGGCCTGATGCACGCAACCCACGTTTTGCACCATGAAACAACGCTCATCTTCGGTGTTGATGGGTGGGCGGCCTTTGAGGTCGTAGACGGTTTTGTCAGAGCCTAAGGCCACGTACAGTTGGTCGCCGAGGGCGGCGGCACGCTGGAAGAACTCGATATGACCGGCGTGGAGCATGTCGAAGCAGCCGCTTATAAAGACAACCACAGATTTCTCAGATTTCGTCATGGGTTGGTGAGTTATAATTGCATGACTGTAGGTTACGGAACCACTGATTTTGCTTGATTTTCTAACCACAGATTTTGCAGATTTTTTTCGGTTTGGTTTTTAATCTGCGCCATCTGTGCAATCTGTGGTTCAAAAAACACGACGCTTATGCTCAAGTGATGGCCCACCGAAGTTGATGAGGAGGCCGACGTGATAGCTGGTGGCCTTGGCGTAGTTGTGGAGTTGGGCGGCATCTCCATCTGTCAGCGCTTTAATGGCTTTGAGCTAGACGACTACTTTCTGATCGACGAGAAAGTCAGCGCGAAACTTGCCGGCGATGATTTCCTTTGTAGCGGACATTGAGTTGGGCCTGGCGCTCGTAGGGGATGTTGCGAAGATCGAACTCGTGGGCAAGAGCTTCCTCGTATACGGATTCCAAAAAGCCGGGGCCGAGTATCCGGTGTACTTCCATGGCGGCGCCGATAATCTGATAGGTCAGGTCTTTATAGAGAAACTTTTTTTCAGTCAATCGATCCTCTCTTCTTCAAATAATCTGTGTAATCCGTGTACTCTGTGGTTCCGTTCTGCCGTTCGACGCGAAACCTCAAGTAGCTCTTGGTACATGGCGTTCGTCATCTCCCACCCCTTCATTGACCATCACCTCGATTTGTTGTTTGTTCAGGCTCAACTGGGGGGCTTAATCGTCTCACTAATCGTCTCATTTTTCTCCTAATCGTCTCATCTCGCTGCATAACGCAGGTTCCGACCCCTTCCAATTGCCCACACCCATCCCGTCTCCACCAGCTTCCTCAAATCTCGTGCTGACGTCGGACGAGAAATATCAAACATCACCTGATAGTCCTTGTTACTCAACTCCCGTCCCTCGTTCACCATCAGCCGCAGCCCCTCGATTTGTCGTTTGTTTAGCCCCAACTCCCTAAGATCAACCACACCTTCCTCGGGGATCAAGTCCAATATCCTTTCCCCGGGACCGTAGAAAGTCACTGCGAAGAAGCCTTTCAAATCCTCGAAAACTGGTTCCATCAAGCCATGCTCGTGTATCAGCCCCCGCATTTTGGTGATGCCCGTACCCCATTTCTCGATGTAGTAAATATCGTAAAGGTAGTTGGCAATGAGCTTGTTGCGCAGGACGTGCTTGCGGCCGATATTCTTCACCGTGACGCCGGGAGGTAGAGAGCCAGGGCTATTGACCTCGATACGGTCGTCGAAGACCATGATGCGCACCGTCGAGCCATCCATGAAGTAATCTCGGTGGCATACGGCATTGCAGATAGCCTCCCGCACGGCTTCGTAGGGATATTCGCTGATCTCACGCCGCTTGAAACCAACAACCTTGGCCGCCATACGGGTGTTCCGCCGGATGAAACGTTCCGCCTCATCGATCATTTGCGGTAGTGTACCCCGCAGATCGGCACTGTCGATGAAGTGTCCCATGGCAGCGCCCTTGAAACGGGCGATACGCACTTCACTGTGTGGGGCAAACTGCTGAGGTTTCTTGCCAAAGAAAAGCAGGCCGCCCGTGGTCGGTATCAGATCGTCTCCCTTCTCCACCAGAGCACCAAGATTGACCAAGGTTTCCTGTGGTGAAGTGGCAGGGAGCCCGACCCCACGCCTCTCGGCTCGCTGGAGAGTATACCATTCCAGCTTTACCTCATCGAGATCGGCATAGCTGGCCCCATCAACGAGTTGCTGGTCGAACTCAACCTGCTGACGTTGCAGCAATAACCGTTCATATTCCGCCCGGCTCATCTGTACATCGGCAGCCCCCACTCGTTTGTAGGCCCGGCCCCGCACCAGGTGCGGTTTATTGTCGCTTGCTGGTGTTGCCACTGCAACGACAGTCTTGCCATCCAGTTCCACGTACGCCACTGACGGATAAAGAGTCGGATCAGTGTTGTCGGTGATGGCCTGGACGAGACCCGCTCCCTGGTTTGAGCGCCGATTTCCACACCCAAAATTGTGCCGTCATTTTGTACGCCGAATAACACATGGCCGCCGTCACTGTTGGCCATGGCCGCCACTGCCCGGACACCCGTTTCCAACTCAGCCAGCGAGCGTTTGAACTCCAGCCGCTGGCCCTCGCCCTGGG
>PIVW01001478.1 GCA_003353825.1 Chloroflexota bacterium | reverse complement strand
ATTTTTGTCATTGAGCAAAGAATACTCTGTAAGTGCGATGGGTCAATGGTGGGGTATTCAGTTGAAGGTGCGCTCATTGTGCAGGAGTAGTTCTCTCAATTGTCGCCGGCCAAGCAAAGGCCTCCAAGAAGCGCCAACTGAAACGTCTTGGTGTGCAGACATCCCTGTTGCCAAACAGGCTCTCTGACGCTTTCTAGCCCTTCGTGAAGGTGGCAGAGGCCTTAGATTCACGGCAAATCTGCTGGCTCGTTTTCAAGGCGTATCGCGGACGCAGCGAACGTAATAGGTAAGATCTTTGGAGGCGTTACTGCTGGCGGTGCCGCTATATAAACTCACCCTCCAGGCGTTCTGCCAGAGTCCGTAGAACTCTTCTGTCACCGTGGTGGAGGTCCAGTGCTGGGATGCCGAGTCAAATATGACAGCAATATCCAACGCCGGATTGTTGTATCGATTGTCGACGATACTGCGCAGTTCCTTCGGGTTGGGTAATCGCCAATCACTATGGCCAGCCCATGACTGATAGTAACATTCGTCGAGTGCATCGAGCCAGTCGTGGGAATTCACACCGCCGCTATCGCAGAGATCCCCTGTCAGACCATCGGC
>PIVW01001477.1 GCA_003353825.1 Chloroflexota bacterium | reverse complement strand
GGCTCTTTGGGACTTCGCGTGACGATCACGAATTTCCGTTGATGATTCCCCCACACCTAGTGGCTGGTTGTGTCAAGCGCCTAGATATAGTGTGGGAAAAATCCGTACCACGCGAAATCGCAGAGAACCAGATTAAACCATACTCAAATCGGTGCGTTGGCGTTTGGTCGCAAGTTATATGCTGGTAACCATCCTGGCGGTAAGCCTGGTTGGCATCCTGGCCCTTTCCTTGTTCAGAACCGATGTCGAGCGTCAAGAGCTTGTCTCGATGCGTGCCAATGCCGGGGCGGTTGCGCTTCAGGCCGAACCCCTCTTATGGCCAATGGTCCAAATCGGCGCCCTACGAGATCTAGCCGAGACGGCAGCTTTTCTTGGCGGCGACCAGATCCGCATTCTCGGTTCCGACAACAGGGAGTTGGCAGACTCCACACCTGGCGCCGATGCCTACGTTTGGCTATTGCCACCCCTGGGATTCTCATTGGATGAAAAGGACAGTGGATCGATAGTGGTTTCGTTGCCGACATTTATAGCAACGGAAACGCCGCCTACCTGCCCGCCTCTTGAGCCAAATGAGGTGGAACTGGAGTTTGATACGGTTCAGCAA
>PIVW01000724.1 GCA_003353825.1 Chloroflexota bacterium | reverse complement strand
AACCGGAGCGATACGTAAGCATATGCACGATAACCCGGCAAACTTTGATCCACGCAAATACCTCAAAACGGCAACCGATGCAATGCGTGACTTATGCATCAGTCGTTATGAAGCGTTTAATGCGGCCGGTAATGCTTCAAGAATCAAAGCGATTATTCTGGAAGACATGACGCTACGTTATGCCAGCGGTGAACTAGATCCGAAAATCTCATAACGTAGATTGTAGTCTGTTTAAAAGGCGGCGTTAAGCCGCCTTTTTTGTTTGCCCAGCGTAGCTGGCAAACCCAGCCTACATTAGGTAGGCGTTACCCCGACCGAGGGGAAGACAATCCGAATGGCAAGGGCGTTACTGGTAACGGTAGGGTCTGAAGGAAGCCATAGGAAGTGAATGGTACATAGCGTAAGCGAACCTGATACGGCACATGAGAAGCGGCGAGCCTGCAAAATAGGGCGAAGTCGGATACTCGGTCAGATCTGATGTGTGTTTGAGGATGCGATTATTCACAGGGAGCCAGAAGTAACTGGGGAAGCCTTGTAGCGCTCTTGTTGGAATACTGACAAGGCGGTGTGATCGAGAAGCGATTCAAGATCACATTGGTTGCGAGGTGGCAGATGAACCCGTAGTAGTGATAAAGGCTCAGCCTGAGAAAGCCGGTAACGGTGTGGAGGGTAAAACTGAGCTGATCATTAGCATTGAGTCTGATGAGGTTGATGCCAGCCAAAAGCTGGAATTGATTGCGAAGGGGAGAAGTAAGCTAGAAAGCGAGTGAGGCGGTAGAGCTGAGTCGCGCAGGATACACGAGCTGATCGAAGGGTCAGGGTCTTTTATGTCCGGAAGTTGCGGGAGCGATGTTCTAGGGATAGAAACCGTATCAAGGCAGCAGGTCGAAGACGTGAGGGTAGATTGCATCAAAAAAAATGATGCCAGCACGCTCTAACGCTCGACTGGAACAAGCCAATGCGTGAAGTGGTAAAACCAAACCAGCTCTTACAGAGAAAAAGCAGGTTATGAGATATTACAGTTTATATGGTCGATTGCTTGATAAGCGATTGATCTATGAATCCTGGGGACGTGTAAAACGCAATAAAGGTGCGGCCGGAATAGACAGGCAGAGCCTCGCTGCGTTTGAAATGAATCTGGATGAAGAACTGGATAGCCTGTTGCTTGAGCTGCAGGAAAAGCGTTATCAAGCGCAAGCAGTGAGGCGAGTCACGATCCCGAAAGGGAATGGAGGCTTGCGTCAACTGGGGATTCCGACAGTTCGAGATCGAGTAGTACAACAAGCGTTACACAGTGTACTTGAGCCGATATTCGATCCAGAGTTTCATCCATCGAGCTATGGGTATCGGAAAGGCCGTGGTTGTCATGATGCGATTAACAAGGCGAGTATGTTTATTCGCCGTTATCGCAGGCAGTGGGTTGTGGACATGGATTTATCCAGGTGTTTCGACACCCTGAACCACGATCTTATCATCAAGCAAGTCCGCAAACGGGTCAGTGACGGCAGTATCATTAAGCTGCTACAACAGTTTCTCGAAAGCGGTGTGATGATCGGATTAGAGTACGAAGCCACAGAAACAGGCAGCCCGCAAGGCGGCGTGATCAGTCCCCTGATAGCGAATATCTATCTGGATGCGTTTGATCAATTGATGAAAAGCCGAGGGCACCGTATCGTCCGCTATGCGGATGATATATTAATCCTTTGCAGTTCAAAGTCGGCAGCGGAGAATGCCCTGCGAGTGGCGAGTGATTATCTTGAAGATGATCTGAGATTGACAGTGAATGTTGAGAAGACCCACATCGCACACAGTGATGAAGGGGTTAAGTTTCTGGGCGTGGAAATCTATACAGGGTTTACGCGCATACAGGAACGTAAGCTGCAATCATTCAAATTGAAGATCAAGAAGCTCACAAGACGTAATCATGGAGAAAATCTTGCTGGAGTGATTAGCGAGCTTAATCCTGTATTACGAGGATTTGTGAATTACTTTCGGATAGCGAACTGTACACGTGAGTTAAGAAAGCTGATGGGATGGATACGAAGGCGCCTTCGTTGCATCCAGTTGAAGCAGTGGAAGACGCCCAAAAGGCTGCATCGTAGATTGAGGCAGCTTGGTTATTCCGGTCGATTCAAACGGATCAAAATGCAAAGTTGGCACAATGCACGTAGTCCATTAGCAGGTTACGCCATGCCCAATAGCTGGTTCCACATTAATCTGGGGCTGGTAGATATGGCAGTAACTAATTCGGTATCTCTGTCTCGTGAGTTTTGAGATAATAGTTTGCATGAGCCGTATACGAGGTCCGTACGTACGGTTCTGTGAGGGGGATGAGGCGTGAGCCTCACCCTACTCGATATTGGTGCCCCAGGTGTAGCGTAGGTCCGGAGGCGATTTGCAGTCCCGGGGGCGACCGAATTTTCATAATCACTTTAATAGGGGTAAATCGTGCAGCGTCGTAGGGTTAGGATCATCAGCAGCGGAGGTGTATTA
>PIVW01000723.1 GCA_003353825.1 Chloroflexota bacterium | reverse complement strand
GATCCGAATCCGGCCCTGTACTACCAAGGCAGGTATCATTTACATTACATCTACCGCAACCGCTACGGATTCTGCTTCGCACACCTGTCCAGCGAGGACATGGTTCACTGGAAAAGGCATCCCACGGTGTTGGCCCCGCCGACGACAGGCCACGGGATGTTCAGTGGTACGGCCTTTTACACACTGGAGGGGGATCCGGCCATCATCTATCACGGCGAAGGCTCGGATCGTAACTGGGTGGCCCTTGGTCGGGACATTGCCCTGGACACCTGGAGTGAACCGCAACCGGTGATCCCGCTTGATGCCGACGGCAAGGAGGCCGAAAGCAACAACTGGGATCCGGACTGCTGGATACGGAACGAGACTTATTACGCCATATCCGGGGGACGGCCACCGGAAATCATGAAGTCCCAGGACCTTAAGGAATGGCGGTATATGGGCAACCTGTTCCACCAGGACACGGACTTTGCGGCCCTGGGAGTGCAAGCCAACGAGGATGTATCCTGTGCGAATATGTTCCAGATCTCCAACCGCTGGATGCTGTTGTGTATCAGTCACGAGCTGGGTTGCCGTTATTACCTGGGCGATTTCAAGGACGAAAAGTATCTGCCTGATTTCCACGCCAAGATGAATTGGAAAGGCGGCCCTGGCAGCTTGGTCTACTTTGCCCCCGAATCGCTACTGACGCCGGACGGCCGGCGGGTCATGTGGACCTGGATCATCGACGATGAAAATAAGATAACCGGGATTCAGTCCCTGCCGCGCGAGTTGGAACTAGCGACAGACGGCGTTCTGCGAATCAGACCGCTGAGCGAACTGAAGACACTACGTTACGATGAACAAGCAAAGAAGAACATCACCGTTGACGGTGACAGTGACACCCGGCTCGATGGCGTTGCGAGTGACGCCGTTGAATTGAAGATCGTATTTGCATCCCCCCTGCCCGAGATAGTCGGTGTGAACCTGTTGGGCGATGAGAATGACGAGGACGCCCTGAAGATCAGTGCAGGGACGAAACGCAAAACACTCGGCGTTGGCGACATCAATCCGCCCTTTGAACTCAAAGACGATGAGGACCTAACCTTGAGGATCTTTGTCGACAAGGATTACGTGGAGGTGTTCGCCAACGATCGCCAGGCGGCCATGGTCAAACGTGATCAGGTACGGAAGCACACCCGTATCAGCCTCTTCGCCGAGGGCGGACCTGTAAAGGTAAAAGAGGTGAAGACCTGGAAGTTAAAATCAACCTACGACTAAGCATATAGGCTTTTAACACATACTAGAAGGTTTTAGTTAGGAAACTAAAATGAAGATTAACGGCTTTCTGTTAAGAAGTTCATTGGTGGCGGCGTTGGGTGGGCTTCTCTTTGGTTTTGACACGGCTGTCATCTCGGGAGCGGAGCAAGCGCTAAGAGCAGTGTTTGCGCCTACCTATGAAAACCTCGGCAGTCTGCTGAGGTTTGGTTCCGGTGGGTTCTGGCACGGTTTTACCTGCGCCACGGCTATCATAGGGACCATTGTGGGATCGATCATTGTCGGCAAACCGGCGGACAGATACGGCCGCAGGAAGCTGCTCTTTGTGATCGGATTGACGTATTTCGTTTCTGCCGTGGGCAGTGCGCTGGCATGGAATTGGTTGTCGTTTTCGCTCTTTCGCTTCATTGGCGGACTGGCTGTGGGTGGAGCGTCTGTTGTTGCTCCCATGTACATTGCCGAGATCAGTCCAGCAAGTACCCGTGGCCGTTTTGTAGCGATCACCCAGTTTAATGTCATCTTCGGTATTCTGCTTGCTTACGTTTCAAACTTCATCGTCGGTTCCTTTGACCTTGGGGCTATCGAATGGCGCTGGATGTTTGGCGTTGAGGCGTTTCCCGCACTGGCATTTTTCTTTCTGCTTTACTGCACGCCGCGTAGTCCGAGATGGTTGCTTACCAAGGGTAACGAAGAGGAAGCCAGAAGTGTCCTGGATCGGGTAGGGACGGACCATAACAGCGTTGACGATGAGATCAAGGAGATCAAGGCATCGCTCGACATGGATCACCACTCGCTCAACGATCCGTTTTTCTGCAAGAAGTATTCCAAGCCGATTATGCTGGCCGTCATCATTGGCGCGTTCAACCAACTCTCAGGCATCAATGCCGTGCTCTACTATGCACCGCGCATCTTCAAAATGGCCGGTTTTGCCGAGGGCCTGCTGTCTTCCACGGCGGTGGGATTCTCGATGCTGGTCTTTACGCTTCTGGCGTTGGTCGTTATCGATCATTTCGGGCGCAGGAAGCTTATGATTGCAGGTTCGATTGGATACATTATCAGTTTGGGCGGCATTGCGTAGGCTTTCTATACCTATGGAGAGCAGTTCAAGGCCTTCGTGGATAACGGAACACCGGTCTCAGGATTCGGCAGCCAGATCGTGCTTTGGGGCTTGATCGTGTTTGTAGCAGCCCATGGGTTTGGACAGGGCGCTGTTATCTGGGTGTACATATCTGAAGTCTT
>PIVW01001476.1 GCA_003353825.1 Chloroflexota bacterium | reverse complement strand
TCCTGGCCAGATTGACCATGGTATCCCTCTGTCCTCAATTGCTCAGCTGGATATTCGGGTCTATTTACTTTGGCCGTTACGTATTTGTAGCGACGATAAACAAATCGTCTATGCAACGACCCTATCATTCTCCGAAACATACCTTGCTCCTGGTTAGAACTGAGTCTAGTCTCTCTTCATTGGCAACAAGCGTTTGATCTAAACTCTTCATTAGCCTCCGGCAGGCATCCAGATTCGGTAATTGTTGCATGCGGCCCCCTTCTTGTCCACACACCTACTTCCAGATATATGGTATACCAGAACCCCTGGTTGGGAGTCTGCAAACATGTTTCGCCATCAAAGTACGAACAATGATAAAAAAAACAGATATTCTGGTCATCGGCTCGGGAGGAGCAGGTATCGCCGCGGCGGTTGAGGCCACGCGGCATGGCGCCAGTGTTATCCTAATCTCCAAGGATCCAGTTGGATACGGAGACACCCGCCTGGCCCTCGGTGCTATGAGCACTGCGGCAGATCCGGAGGCTGGCGACTCGGACGAACAGTTCGCCGAGGATATGATCAAGGGCGGCGACCATCTCAACGACATTCGGCTTGTGCGCGCACTC
>PIVW01000722.1 GCA_003353825.1 Chloroflexota bacterium | reverse complement strand
GGATGTCAACACACCTGACAAGCGCAAACTGGTGGAGAGCCTGGGCATCGAGTACGTGGTGCTACAACGCACACCTCATGACGGACTCCTCCCCCGCTCCACCACGGATCTGCGCAAGATCGATCAACTGCCTTACCGCATCGACCTGGCCGGCGGCTGGCTCGACCAAAGCTTTCGTCTCCAAACATCATCCTGGCTCGGTCATCACCCTCTCCATCGAACCCACGCTCGAATTCAACGAACGCAGTGGCATGGCCACCAGCACCAGACGAGTAGCCGAACGTCTTTGGAGCAACCGCCTGCCCACCATGGACCCGCACAAACTGGCTTACATGCTCTTCTGTTGCGACAATCCACCTGACACCGAGGAGATCTCGGGGGCGCAGGACAGCGTTGGTCTGGTCTTCCCTGGCCTGACCCGCTCCGACTATAATGGCGTTTACTGGCCCCACCACATCGAACACATGCCTGACGAGAGCAAATTGCGTTTTGTGGAAGACCTTCTCTACCTGATTCCGCTTGGCCCTCGCTACGACGACTACAACGTACTCAGCGAGACCTACATCACACCGGAACGGGCGCAGGCCTTGGCTGGGGCCACCGAAGACTGCTGACAGGCGATTTTGGACGAGGATGCCATTGCGTTAGGCGATGCAATACGCTGCTCCTTCGAAGCACAGATCGCTATGTTCCCGCACATGCTCAACCCGACTATTAGCGAACTGATAGAAATATATCGCCAGCGGGCTTTAGGTCGGAAGCTCTCAGGCGGGGAGGGTTACCTGGTGCTGGTGGCGGAGCAAGCTATTGAGAATGGGCTTTGCATTGTCGTCTGGAGAAGGCAGTAGATGACATCATGACTGGAATGAGCGTAGTATGGTTTCTTCACTGCTTGTGCACAAAAGGATCGTCACTGAACTACGCGCATATCGGGCAACTCGAGGCTGCTAGATCTTATGGTAAAACGAGCACTCATTCATCACCGGTCAGGATGGTTCGTACAGAGCGAGTTCCTGCTGGTCAAGGGCTACGAGGTCCATGGCATCATCCGCCGGGCCAGTACCTTTATCACCCACTGCCTTGATCACATCCACCCAGACTCGCACAATTGCGAGACGAAGCGTAAATGAGCACAGATCGTAAAGAATGGCTCGACCATCTTCTGGCGACAGGCGAATCGGAGAGGGTGGAGTTCAAAGAGAGTCTGGATCGAGAGGCGTTGGAGACTGTGGCCGCCTTCGCCAACACCAAAGGAGGCGTTTTACTGGTCGGGGTTTGTGACGGTGGAACGGTGCGAGGCGTCACGCTGGGCAAGGAAACCCTGCGTGAGTGGGCAAATCGAATTGCCCAGGCCACCCACTTGAACCCGCAAATAGGCACGTTGCCTTACAAGGGCAAAACGGTTGTGATTATCGAGGCACCCGAAAGCCCGCTGAAGCCTGTCCCTTGCCGGGGACGCTACTACCAACGCGTGACCAAAAGCAACCGTCAGATGACGGATGATGATTTGACCCGCGCGGTGCTGGGAAAGGTGGGTATGACTTGGGATCAGATCATTGAGCCAAGAGCAACGCTAAACGACCTCGATTCCGACCAACTGCGCCAGTTTCGCAAACTCTGCAACCTGAAAGGACGCCGCCCTATCCCAGAGGGGAAGGAGGACAGAAGCACTCTGGAAAAGTTGGGCTTGTTGCGGGATGGACAACTGACCCGTGCTGCGGTGTTGCTGTTTGGCAAGGAACCGCAGCGTTTCTATCCATCGGCGATCATTAAGATCGGGCGCTTTCGATCGCCAACCCTGATCGTGGATGACCGCGAAATTTACGGTACGCTCTTTGAACAAGTAGACGGTGCAATGGGCTATTTTCGTGAGCACCTTCAGACCCGCTTCGAGTTTCGTGGCGAGCCTGCTCGGGAGGTCATTTGGGAATACCCGCTGGAGGCGTTACGGGAAGCGATCATCAACGCCGTGTGTCACCGGGATTATTTGGTGGTCCCACATGTTCAGGTGCGTTGGCATGATGACCATCTCACTTTTTTCAATCCTGGCGGACTTCCACCCCCACTACGGCTGGAAGAACTCAAGCGAGAGCACCCTTCAGTCCCTCGCAACCGTCTGATCGCCGAGATGTTCTTTTATGTTGGCTGGATCGAGCGGTGGGGTAGTGGTATCCTAAAAATGATGGATGCGTGTGCGGTAGCCGGTCTGCCTGAACCCAAGTTCGAAGAGCGAACAGGGGGATTGTGGGTCACTTTCAGTAAGGATATTCTGACAGAGGAGCATGTTCGCTCTTTGGGGCTGAACGAGCGGCAAATCAGAGCAGTATTCTTGGTGAAAGAAAAAGGTAGCGTCACGAATCGTGAGTATCGCCAGTTGACCGGGCTTTCTGACGAAGGGGCTCGGCGAGATCTGAACGAACTGGTGGGGAAAGGCATCTTGCATAGCGAGGGGAAAGGGCGAGGTGTGCGCTACATTTTAGCCCCAAGTTGGCGATTAGTTG
>PIVW01000721.1 GCA_003353825.1 Chloroflexota bacterium | reverse complement strand
GGGTGTGTCCTAAATGAGTTGGAGGCATAATGTGTCGCCAGGATTCGACCTAGATTCGTCAACGTAACTCCCCGTTTCGGAAGATCAGAAGGCCTGAACCGGCCTCCAAACATGTTAGTGTGGTAGGGTAAGATTGCCCTCTAACTCAAAAAGGACACACCCAATTGCTTTCCTTCAAAGTTCCTCCGCCGCAGTGGCGGCCCCACAAGCAACGAGGGCGGCCATCGCTAGAGGCTTTACGCCTCATTCAACGATGGTTGTCCTACTCCCAGTTGAAGTGCAGTCCTACCCAACCGGGGGAACAGCGAGAATTTCGAATAATAGCCACCTTGGGCGCAAGGAATGCAGAAAGGCATGCCATCAATGATCTGTTCCCGTTCGTTAATGATTTCTTCGCCGCAGCATTCGCAATTCACGCGTACACCCGCTCGGCTCACGATATCCGTCACTGATGTATTCAGACGTACAGCCTGAATTGTCAGCAGTTCGTCATCTGGCATAATCTGGTAAGCACGCAGTTGGGCGAAGTAGTGCCGGGGTTCATCAGGCGCATGGACGTAGGCGCGTTCACGCACATCTAACTTAGGCGCCACGCGTACAGCATTTTCAGTCCTTACATCCACAAATACGGCGGCGATCTTTCCGTAATCTTCCAAGCGTAAAGTGCGATGTCCCACTGTACAACCGGTGGCGACTTCCACGCCATCGGCGAAACAACCGTCGCTCTCCGAAATTGCCAACAAACGTTTATATTTGATTGGTAGTTCCAAATCCAGCGCATGCATGCCTGCCAGTCCCACACGCACCCCCAGTACTTGGCGGGGGCATAGATGACTGTGCCGGACGAATGAAAGATCGAGAAGGATTTGTAGATCGGTCATGTGTGATTCTCCTTTCCAAGTCGGCTCTACGAGGAGCTTCGGGAGGTCGTCTCGTTTCCAAAACGGCCCTTCGTGGCGCAAAGCGTTATCAGTTGCTTTGAGTCATTTCGGTGATCCAGTCGTGGCCTTAGCTGTAGACTGAATCGCTCGGAGGGTGCTATTGTCTGTAAGCTTATGTACAGTAATTCTGAAAAGCGATGATCAATGGATGTCGAATTTAGGTTACCTCTGACTGAAGTTGACGACGTTTGCGCTGTGCTTTGGCCAGCACTTCTTGCGCTAGTGGTTTACGTTTGAGTGTGCGCAGACAGCGCGCCTGGGCCTCGTTGATCTCGGGCTCATACCAGACACGTTGCTCGGCCAGCCGGTAGGCCGCGAGCGCTTTGTCTGGCTCATCCATTTTTTCGAAGCATTGGCCCAGGATAAAATACACCAAGGGCATTTCGAATCCGGTCGCCAGCATGATCTTGACCTCGTGAACAGCCATGGCATAGCGCTCCAACGCAAACAACGCTCGCACCCGCTCACCGATTATGGCCGGTAAGGATTTGGTGACGACGCCGTCCAACGTTTGCAAGGCTTGGCGATGACGACCAGCCTGATTAAGCAGAGTGGCGTAATGTAATCTCAGGGCGGGCTGAATCTCGTCATCATCTGGGGCGTTAGCCAGAGCTACCTGCGCAGTGGTAACCGCCAGTTCAAGTCGTCCTTGGCTTTCTAAACAGCCGAGGAGTTGCAGGAACCAGCGACTGTCTGTCCTGCCCGCTGCGCGCTGTTTGCCTAGCACAGTCAATGCGATTTCAGCCAGGCCGGCTGGGTCTGGCGGGCGCTGTTCGGAGCGAAAAAAGTTGGTGTCGGCCAGTACGATGGCATGCACTTCGCCCAGGTGGGGTCGCATCTTGCGCATGGGGCCGGCGGTCGCAACGATGGCGTCGGCCTGCACGGGCGAAAGGCCCTTATTAACAGTGAAGCAGAAGCGAGGCGCGTGGACCAGACCTGCGGACGTGACAAATAACACCTCTTGCTCTTCGATACGCATACCGAAATCCTCAGGCCGTTCATACATAGGCGAGCCCAGCAGCAACACGTACGATGAAGCGTCTATGGGATGGCGCTTCATGAAGCTGATCTCGCCCTGAAGTTCCTCTGAGGTGGTCGAGGGTAGACCGACGATGAAGGAAAGTTGGGGTACAATGCCCACGCGGCGGCATGTTTCGATGAAGCGCTCGGCGCTGTCGATGTCGATTCCCTTCTCGATCAAGTCGAGCAGACGCTGATTGGCTGACTCGACGCCGACATAAAGCCAGCGCAAGCCGGAGGAATGGGCCTGCCGCAAGAGGGCCTCGCAGAAAGCTTTTTCCACGCGCACGCCCTCGGTACCGTAGCGTACATCGAGCCTCCGATCTAGGATGGTCTGGCTGAGCTGACGCAGGGTGCGAGGAGAAATGGCCTCATCCACGAAAAGGAAATGGCGAACACTGTAGCGCTGCATTTGTATTTCCATCTCATCCACAACTTGTTCGACGGAGCGAAAACGCACGTTGCCACCGTAGGGCAAGGTATGGCTGCAGAAGTTGCATTTGCCCCAGTAACAGCCGCGGCTGGTGATGATCGGCAGCACC
>PIVW01001475.1 GCA_003353825.1 Chloroflexota bacterium | reverse complement strand
TGAGCACATCAACCTGCGCGCCCAGCTTTGGCTCTGCTGTTGAGACCCGCGCATATCCGATCAGTGCCATGAAGATGAACTTTGTCCGTTTTCCTGTCCATAAATCAACTTGTCCAGCTTCTCGTTGTCAAATCATATTGGCGGACGGAATTGGCGGTTCCGCCAAACGAGCGTTTCACGGACATGGATGGGAAGAGGGTATTTTATGGCACGGCGGCAATTATTGACGGCAAGCTTTTGGGCACAGCTGATGGTCCCACCCTCAAGTGATCGAGAGGTCGCGATGTATTGCACACTCTCACCGGATGAGCTTGAGGCTATTGCCAGAAAGCGTACCGCTGCTGCCCGTTTGGGCTATGCCGTCTCTCTGGTTTATCTGCGCCATCCTGGGCGGGTTCGTGATATTGGGGAACAACCCAATGATATGATGCTGGCTTTTCTTGCCGATCAGGTTGATGCCAGCACCTCTGATCTCGTGATCTACGACCAGCGTTCACAGACACGGCGAGAACATATCGCACAAATCGTGGCCCGGTTTGGATATCAGGTCTTCACAAAATCCCTGGTGCGGGAATTTGTACATTGGTTGACACCATCCGCCGGGGAA
>PIVW01001474.1 GCA_003353825.1 Chloroflexota bacterium | reverse complement strand
TGAATGGTTCATGCGTATGCTTATATGACGTTTTGAGATGATATTTCCTTGGTAAGTTTTTGCAAATAATACCTGCCGGTATGGGCATCAGTTTTGCAGAACGGTGTAGCGCTTTGAAAGTTAAGCGGTCTTCCTCCAGCCTACCAGCCAATATTAACCGCCCTTGGTATAATTACTCACCCCCTCGGCAGATGCTGGGAAACGTCAGATCGCCGTGGCGATGATGGTTCGGGAGAGACCGGCCGGTGAGTTTTGCGGTATCTGCGATGGTACGCACGGCGCCCTCGCCTCGCTCGCCCACATAGAGCCCAAGCCGTCGGTGTTCTTGCGCCAGATAGCGCTGGGCGCCAGGAAATCCCCAAGAGCTTGAACCGGCGCGCCGTTCACAGAATATTCTTCAATCGCCTAGAGCACTTCTCTGAAAAGTGGGAACCGGTTTTCAGATAAGAAGTGCGGCAAAACAACAAGATAGAGCGTGGTTTTGATAGAATCAAAACCGACTACGCTCTAGATCAGCGACAGAGCCTGTAACGTCCTGAATAGGCCAGATAGCGTCCGGTCCTCGGATTGAACGAGCGGAACTTACGGCGGCAGTAATCATACCATT
>PIVW01000720.1 GCA_003353825.1 Chloroflexota bacterium | reverse complement strand
CAAGAGCTTGAACTCATGGAGGTCGCTTTCCGTAAGCAGCCCTGAATCACAAGGCCACATTCAGGCTTAATCCGACTAACCCCCCTACCCTGAGCTCGGTACAAGCAAACTCCAGCCGAACCAACCACTAGTAGGCGCCTCTTGGCAGGCGCTTTTGAACCCCAATTTGGATGAACATACGAAAATGACCAGTCCCCTGCGCCTCCTTGCAATCCTCCTTGGCCTCTCTTTTTGCATCCAGTTCGCTAGCGCCCAAGACCGCATGGCAACGGCTGTTGTGCTTGAAAGCCAAACGGTCCACCCCGGCGACACGATTGGCGTCGCGGTGGTGATGGATCTCCAAGCCACTTGGCATGTTTACCCAGGCAAGGGGTCACCCGATGAAATGGCGGGCTATATCGCCACCGAAGTAGCCTTGACATTGCCGGGCAAATGGAACGTCGGCCCGACACAATGGCCTGGGGTGCATGAGATGCTCTTCGGCTTCCCCGGCGCTGAGGAACTCATCAAAGTCTATGAAGGGCGGGCGATAGCTTATATCCCCGTGACGATCCCGTCGGATGCCACCGACCAAGAAATCATTGTTGCCGCTAATGTCAAGTATCAGGCATGTGATGACAAAATTTGTGAAATGCCTACCGAGTCGAATGCGGAAACTACGCTGACGATCGTTGAGGCGTCAACACCCATTACTGCAACCACTGATACGGAACATGCCAAGGTTTTTGCTGGTTATACCCCCCCACCGTCAAGCGCTGGCAATTCCAATGATAACGCAGATTCGCAATCTGATGACGAGGTTTACCGAGTGGCGCTCTCACTCGATTTTGAAGCCGCCAAACTCCTGCCAGGCGATCAGCTAGGCTTGGCCGTGACGCTGAATATCATGGACACTTGGCATATTCAGCCGGGGGTCGGCACGGGAATTGAAGCGGATTATCACAGTAGTCTGACCTTCTCATTGCCTAATGGGTGGGAAGTGAGCAAGGTGCAGTGGCCGGATGCGGTGCAAGTCCCCGCACCGGGTGGTGGGCCGACCGGCAACGAAGTGGTGGCGGCGTACGAAGGCACGATCGTGGCGCTGGTGGGCATCACTTTACCCGCTGAACTGGAGGCTGGAAACTACAACCTCAAAGCCTCACTCGACTACCAGGCGTGTGATGCCAGTATTTGTGAGGGGCCGATCACGGTCAGTGCGGCATCAACCATTGAGGTGGTTACGCAAGGCACGGCGGTACCAAATCAACCTGCAACCGTTGCTGCACTCTTCAAGAATTTCGATCGTACCAAGGCCTTTACCAAGGCGGCAGGTGATGATGAGGCCGGTGCCGATGCGGATTCAACTGATGGCTTCGAGTTCGGCTGGAAAGAAGCACGCTGGATTTCACTGGCCATCCTGATCACCATCGCCATGCTCTTTATGATTGTACAGACTTGCCGGATTACTTCGCGGATCGGCCTCATCATTTCGATTGGGGTGGTCGCGATTGTCCTTTCTGTTGTGGGCTGGGCATTTTCACTCTCGGCGCTAAAACCGCATGGCGATCCATTTACCCAAAGTGCGTTTGATGAAGCGCCCGAATCCCTGAACCTAGGGTCAGGACCCATTGATTTCCGCTTGGCTGCGTGATTCACGGTTCGAAAATCGAGCGGTGACCATGTCTGATCTTTTCTGGCTGACGGATGCGCAGATGGCGCGTCTTGAGCCTTTCTTCCCCAAGTCCCACGGCAAACCACGCGTTGATGATCGACGTGTGTTGAGCGGCATTATCTTCATTAATCGCAATGGGTTGAGATGGCGCGATGCCCCTTCGGCGTATGGCCCACACAAGACGCTCTATAACCGTTGGAAGCGGTGGAGCGACAAAGGCATCTTCGCCCGGATGATGGCCGGTCTGGCTGCCGAACACGGTGAAGAGAAGACCGTGATGATCGATGCCACCTACCTGAAGGCCCACCGTACCGCGACCAGTTTGGGCGTCAAAAAAGGGGGCGTGGACGCCTGATCGGTCGCACCAAGGGCGGCATGAACACCAAGTTGCATGCCATCTGCGACAGCCGGGGACGTCCGCTCAACTTGTTCATCACCGCCGGTCAGGTCAGCGATTACATTGGTGCGCGGGCACTGCTGAGCGGCCTGCCGGATGTCGATTGGCTGCTCGGGGATCGTGGCTATGATGCCGATTGGTTCCGGGAAGCGTTGAAAGACAAAGGGATGCGCGCCTGCATCCCTGGCCGGAAGCAGCGGAAGAAACCGGTTAAGTACGACAAGCGTCGTTACAAACGGCGCAACCGGATCGAGATCATGTTCGGCAGGTTGAAGGATTGGCGGCGTGTGGCAACCCGCTACGACAGGTGCCCGAAGGTCTTCCTGTCAGCAATCGCCCTCGCAGCACTCGTTATCTATTGGCTATGAGTCCTGACCCTAGGACTTCTGTGTTGGGCGCTTCGTCGGTTGCGCTCGCGTGGCGACCATGGGTGAGAACTTTACAACCCACCTGTTGAGAGTA
>PIVW01001473.1 GCA_003353825.1 Chloroflexota bacterium | reverse complement strand
GGCTATTTCAGATTGCCGGCTGGCGATTTGACCCATGACTTCATCATAAGTCGTTACCGGTTCTAACCCGGCGGTGGCGGCTTTTTCTATGTCTCTGAGTTGGCTGTCAAAGGTTAAGTCTCGTTGGAGTGAGACTCGATCCATTTCATTGTTGAGGCTATCAAGTTGAGCCTGGGCAGCGGCATAAGCATCCGTGTCCGGGGTCATATCCAGCATGGCGAGCTTGACTGACTTGCTTTGTTGCTCCAGGCCAAATAAGGTGTCGTCAAATTCGGTCATCCCGGCCAGGTTGGGATGAGATAGATCATTTAAGGCGCGCCGGGCCTCATCCAATGATCTCTGTAGGTTGTCAACAATGGTCTTACTGGCGGCGTAGGCGCCTTTGGCCTCGGTTAGTGCGGCTTCATTTTCGGCTAAGGCGACAGTCGCCAAGTCCAGTTCTGTTTGTAGATTGGCTAATTCCTGGTTGCCCTCGCCCACGGCAATGAAAAGCGTGTTTAGCGCGTCCTCGGTGGTGGCGCTGCCGTCAACCATTCTGATCCCGAATTCTTTAACAAGATCGGACAGGAAGTCGAAATTGGGCGGGTCGGCCTCGATGCTAGGCTGTAA
>PIVW01000719.1 GCA_003353825.1 Chloroflexota bacterium | reverse complement strand
TTCGTAGGGCGGCCGCGCTACTTTTTGGCCCTTCGCCGAGACGCGTCGTGTCTCTCGAGTGCCGGCGTGTTTCGCAGAATTCCAACGGTAAATGCACGATTGTTTGCGCGCTCTGCAGTATCAGGCCTACCGCAACCAATATGGTCCATGCCTGGCTGTCCATACAGAGCAAGTATAGTTCATATCGACCTTAAGATAATTTAATGGACCAAAGGCCAGAATGAAAATTGTCTCCTTGCTATGTCGTGGGGCCAGGAAGCAAAAATGCCCCAACCATATCGTAAGTACACCATCTCGGTATACACTGCTCTTCGATCAAAAAGCCTCCTGGTCGGATTTGAACCGACGAACGACACAGCAGGGAAGAACAAAGTTCAATAGAGGCGTTTGTTCCATCGTCTTTGAATCAAGAAATAAATATTTGATGCAAAAACGTTCAAGTCAAAAGTGTATATGTAGGCTACTGCATGTCACTGGCTATGGCATATGATCCAACAGATCGAGAGTGACACTGACCACGCCGCATGCTTCATGTACAAGCAAGGTGTCTGAGCACGCTGCCATCTATTGATAGGCCTGATCACTGGTCATGACCAATCATGCAGCTGTCTCTCCCCGGTTCCAACTTTCGTTTCAACATTTGTTGCATGATCATTCTAGCTGGCCAATAGAAAGGCTCCTTTGTTTCAAGATTTGTCAGTCATGCTCAGTAGTATGGTGATGCCTAACCCGGCAGCCGATATAGACCTGGTATAGTAGGTGTTGGGGGGGCACTCCGGCACATATTCATTTTTCCATGATCAAATGTACTAGGCCTACACTTCCTACTGAAATTTTGTATGTGACGTGTGGTGACACTGGCCAAGCATTCACTATCTGGTTTGATGGTTCGACTCCATCCCAAGGGGTATACGTTCACCATTTGCCATGTATATCCTGGTCGGGGCAGATATCCTTGGGCCCCACCGGATAGTGAATGCTTAGACCTATGCTTAAAATATAAGCGGATGTCCACTAAAGCCGGTCAAGGGTAAAAGAATTAAAAACTATGGCAAACTACCACATGCAGTGCCATCAGTGGGGCGCCAACAGAACCTCGGAGTTCCCCCAACTTCCCCGGTTTGGAATTTCCGTTTCAACGAGAAGCCAGGATAAACCTATATACCCAGTACATCACGAACCGTGACGTAGAATTTCGAGGAGTAATTTTGCACGAACCATCGACCGAGCGAGCAGGGCATCGGGACGGCTATATGGAATGCGTTCAAATGGGACAGCCTTCTGTACAGATCTGCCGGAGAGCACAGGGCAGGCCAGCGATCGATGTGCAGAAGCGTCACCAAGACACACGCTCCAACACAATAGGGTGCCACGAGCCACTAATAAACCCATCACATCACGGCCACACTGTCAGTCTTGGTTGGCATATAATTACAGCATGCCTTGCGATCTACGATCATGTTCCTTGTTAAGACAGGCCACGATTATGGTAAGAAATCACTTCGTAATTGGTTGATTTATTTCCACCGGTTGCATTCCATGCCACTTTCGATAGAATGTTACTTACCTGCACAAACATCCGTGACCTTGCTCTGTCTGTAAACGGCCAGCAGCTGGCCCAGTGCTGCCGTTGGCCGGCCCAGTGCTGCCGCCAATCGATGAACGTCTGCAAAACGTATGGGGTCACACACCAGTCGGATCGGCGGCTTCGTGAATCGTCTCTATATATATGGATGCACATTTACCAAGGGTTGTACTTAGCTTCGGCGGTACATATACTAAAATTGGAACGATACAGAGAAGATTAGCATGGCCCCTGCGCAAGGATGACACGCAAATTCGTGAAGCGTTCCATATTTTTCATCCCATTTTTCACTTTTTGTCATAAGTCTCAAAAATAAACAGAAATAAAAACACTTCAAGACATTTTAACGGCACCACCCTCCAATAAATATGACTAGTGATGGTGCCTATCAATAGATGGCAGCATCTGCATCTGGATCTGTCCATGACGAATATAGTGCCAAAAAGCGAGTTGGCTCGCCAATCGCCATGCTCATATCAATCATGGACAGCTGGACAGTGTCTGGCACCAGGTGGTATGCGATGAACGTCTCGCCCCGTGCCGCGAGGGTCGACGATGTGGGGAACTATATCTTGTCACTTCACTGTATCAATGAGCGGCTGTACAAGCATGCATGCATGAGCTATAGGTCTAGTGACACGACAGTCAACTGATCAGTAAAATATGGCAAAAAATCTGAAAATAATCAACCATGTCCAAGCACCGGCCAAGATTGCCAGCTTGGGGGGACTCTCTACTGGAGCCGATATGCCACCTTGATCTAGCCGCCAGCACACAGCCTGGCCTGCCAGTGCCAGCCAACGTCCAGTTTCGTAGGGCGGCCGCGCTACTTTTTGGCCCTTCGCCGAGACGCGTCGTGTCTCTCGAGTGCCGGCGTGTTTCGCAGAATTCCAACGGTAAATGCACGATTGTTTGCGCGCTCTGCAGT
>PIVW01000718.1 GCA_003353825.1 Chloroflexota bacterium | reverse complement strand
AACTCTGGAAAAGTCTAAAACGGCTGTTCGCACCCTCATATACAGGGGGGTTTTGCCCGTTCGCACCTGTGTATACGGGGGCAAAAAATAGCTCAAAAAAGTTTTCCAGAGTTCTCAGTATGTGTGTGAAACTGTTTTCGTAGCGTCTATAACCAATCTCACGCTGATCCAATTGACGAGCTAGCCATTCGCGACCGTTGATGTAGACCTGGAACTGAAACGGGAACCAACTTTGAAGCCGTATATGCATGAAACCGAACTCAGGGTCGATGAAGTAGAAGTAAAAATGCAAACACTTGCTGCGGCGATTCACCACTTCCAATTGCTGCTTCTGGCGATTACCACGCACCGTAAAGGTCGAGCAGGGTTCTAACACCGAGAAAACACAGATCAGCCCTTCGCTAATCCCTTCCTGTTCAGCGATTTGGCGGGCTAGTCCTTCCTTGGAGCCACCACTGGCTTTGGTTGTGGCAGTTTGTAGATAGATGTATTGTCGCCCTGCCTCTTGCGCCATCTGCTGGGCATGGGATTTCAAGTCACTAGACACCTGGCTTATATAGGACTTGAATTCTTTGAGCAGCACCCCTTGACGTGATAAGAACCTGGCAAAGGCTCCATCTGGATAGAAGCCTGTAACGTGTCCTTTGAATATCATGCGATCAAACGTGCTGAGTGTGCCTACTATTGCATCTTCGTGTATACTCAAAAATGTGTCCATGGCCTGTCGTGGTATAGTGAGTGGTGGTTGCCGGAGGCGTAGCATGTCGCTTTCGCTCTTTCAATCCTGAATTATGCCACATTGACAGGCCATCTCCCTTTTTGGTTGCGGCTGGAAGCCGCGCTATGCGCTTAGTCACTAGATTTCTTGTTGACAATAAAACTTAGGTACTCCTGTTCAGCTTTGAGGATGACTTCGCCTAGAGGCGAATCCATTGGCCAAGAATCTACTATGGTTCGTCCCATACCTCCTTCATATTTCAGATGAATCATATTTTCGTTTTCGGCTAAGTTCCGCAACATCGATAATAGAGTCTTCTGAAACCGTTGGAGTTGGGAGCGGGACATCGGCCCTGCCCTAGAAACTGATTTTGATGAAAGCGCTTCTTCTATAGCATTAAGAGCTTCTTGAATAAGCAATTGAACATAGACGTGACTTTTCATGGCAGTAAATCCTCAAGAAATAGGATGAATTTCTGAATCGCTCCACCTGACAATCGTCCTTGTGGTGCGGCTCGACCCTCGATGATGATTGTTTCTGGGCGTATTTGCCATTGTTTGAAATGTGTCATTTCATTCCATTCTGGTTGTATCGCCAAACTGTCTCGTGATGCAGGAAAAGTATCGAATAGATATCTGCCTTCAGGCGCTGCATCGACATTGTCGTAGTAGCGGATACCGAATTCATCAGCCCCAGCAGGTCTGACTTTTATGGTTTCAATATCGAATGATTCGATTATTTGCTTCCGATATTTCCGTGAAGTATTTTGGCTTTGTAGATACTCTGACGCTTTTCGAACTCCAGAATATAACTCATCCGAATGCCGCAATGCCCGCACACCACTAGCAGGTATAAACGGCAGCATTCCTACTAGATCAGTCCAATGAAAATCACCCTGACGCCAATAGTTGAACGTGATAGCCCAGTCTGCTGGTTCACAAACAATACCAACAACAGTCTCTACTACTGGCCCAGCTTCAGATAGATTCGCTTCAAATTCTACTCGATCTGCTTCTGGTACGCCACAGGGTGCGCCATAAGCAGTGCCGCAAGCATATTGACCACCGCCACCACCCCATCCTTCGTCGTAGACATGACCTGAGGGATCGTTGAAGCGAATAGGATTATTCGCACCATAAACGTATCTGTTAAGGTCCGAAGGGTTGCCGGGGTTGGGCACAATGCTATCAGCCTGCACAAACCGCCCTCGCCGATAATCATACCAGCGGGAGATGTAGTCGTACAGTTTGATCTCGCTTTCCTGGCGCTGGCCTGTATAGCGATAATCGGTCTGGCGATTGGTGGGAACGCTGCCATCCGCCCACTTGCTCCAGGTGTAGTGGTAGCCGCCGAAGGGTTTGAAGCTTGTCCTGAGCGAAGCCGAAGGATCTTTCTGCCCATAATACCTTACCGCCGCCGTTTATGACCAGGCTGGTGCTGCCCAGGTGATCGCCGAACACGTAGCGCAGACCGTAGGCTTCGCCATAGCCGCTGCTGCGGTTGAAGGCTACCAGGTCGGAGCCGGCGTAGTAGTACTTGGTGTAGCCGCCGACGGCGGAAGTTTCTTCGTTGACAACGGCGGCTTGGCTGAGTTCAGCTTTGCCGCCCTCAAGCGATTGGGCGGACTCGACCTGCTGCATGCCCGCTAAGCAGGCGCTGCCGCTGAAGCTGGTGTTGTAATAACCAATGGTGCTAGTTTGTAACCACAACATGCAGTATGATTCCTGAGAATGCTACTATATGCGGGTTCAGGGAGTGAGCATCTGAACAGAAAATCACTGCCACGTATTCCTGAT
>PIVW01000188.1 GCA_003353825.1 Chloroflexota bacterium | reverse complement strand
GGCCATTCGAGTCATCATCAATCGTGCCTATGGCTTCCGCAACTTCGAGAATTTTCGCTTACAAGTCATCGCTCAACATGGCCCTCCCGTCGCTCTACCCCACTAATCTGCGTAGAGCCCTCTTTCTTTTCGTGTACGATTTTGTCAACATCAACATTTACGACTTAGAGATTATACTTCGCCGACAGAGTCGAACCGCACTAGCACCCAAATATGGAAATACAATCCGCCAGTTTTCTCGGTTTACGACATGAACACCAATCTGGCCTGGAATTCGGATCCACTGCTTCACTTACTCCACGATAATGTAGGGACGTAGCTTTTCAAGCGTCTTTTCGCCGATTCCCTTGATCCGCAACAAATCGTCAACTGTCCCATAGGGACGCCCGGCGATAATACTTTCGGCCGTCTTAGGTCCTATCCCAGATAATGTCACCAATTGATCCAGCGTGGCGTTGTTCAAATCAATCGGCTCGCCGGATTCGATAGTTTGGGCATCGAGGACTGATTCCGATCTGGATGGTTCTGCGGAAATCACGGGTGGAGGGGGCGCTTCTCCCAGTGCCGGCACATAGATCTGCTCGCCGTCCGCAAGGGGGTGCGCCAGATTGATGGCCACGAGATCGGCATCGATGGACTCGCCTCCCGCTTCGGTAATCGCATCTTCGACCAGACTGTCTGGCGGTAAGCGATAGACGCCAGGCTTGTTCACGGCGCCACTAACATACACACGCAGAGGTGAAGGTGTTGGCGTGTGTGCTGCCGTTGGCGTAACTGCTGAAAGGGTGGGCGCAGAGATGATCTCGATTGCCTGGGGGGCGGGTCGGCGTTGGGCAAATAGCAGATAGGCGATAAACAGAAATACCCAAAACGCTGAGGTCGCAGCAATGAGCGGGATTGTGCGACGAGCACTACTCATCTCCACCTTCCTCCCTGTTCTCGAACGGTGGGTTCAAGGCCCACTCAATCATCTGGTTGAGTGCCATCAAAAGATCACCTTCTCGCTCGATATTGGTGACGATCTCCACCCTCTCTGTACGTTCGCCATACAGCACATACTGCTGTCCCTTTCTACGGCGTCGAGCACCTTTCGGGATTTCGGCGAGATAGTGTCGTTCCAACCTCACCCGCCCCCCCAGATCGATATAAAGGGACCATCCACCAGGCAGATCGCTCCGACATCCTATCAGCATATCTGTGAGTGTGGTTTCCCACCCTGTCGAAACCAGTTGGGACTGCATATCAACCAGGTCGAGCGAAGGTTTTAGGCGCGTAGACATGGGCTTGCTTGAGCTGGGATAGATTGAAGATGTACGTCCCCACAGCAACAATTCGGGTAACCGGCTGATTCTCAGCTTTCAGCTTCGAGTTGTACTGTAAGAACAGGTTGGACGACTAGATAGTGTCTTCTCAATAAGTAGGGGCGCACCCTTGCGGTCGCCCGTCGGGCAGGTGCAAGACCGTGCTCCTACCCCGAATTATTGGGATGATACACTAGATACGGCAATGAGCGATGAAGCAGTACCAGTTAATTCAAATTCCACATCAGATGCTTCTCCATACCGGAAAACGGGAATACTGGTATTCCGGGTAGATTACACCTTGATATGCGTTTGGGCGGTGTTTCCCGGTCTACCGTTCTACTGGTACCCGGTCTACAAACTACGATTCTGGGTCTTCTCTGATAACGATGGGGATGTCGGTTTCGCTAACACCAAACGCCCGTAAGAACTCGATGGGAAGAGGGAAGATGATGGTCGAATTATGTTCGGCTCCGATTTCTGTCAGGGTTTGCAGATAGCGGAGTTGGATGGCGCCGGGTGCGTCGGCCATCACACGAGCGGCTTCAGACAACTGTTGCGATGCCGTGTATTCACCTTCGGCATGGATGATCTTGGCCCGGCGTTCGCGCTCGGCCTCAGCCTGACGTGCCATCGCTCGCTGCATAGTCGGCGGCAACTCGACATCTTTCACTTCGACGATATTGACCTTAATCCCCCAGGGTTCGGTCGCCTCGTCGATAATGCGCTGCAATTCCAGGTTGATGCGCTCACGCTGTGAGAGCACGTCATCCAATTCATGCTGCCCCAATACCGAGCGCAAAGTTGTTTGCGCTATCTGGGCAGTGGCCCGCCGGTAATCCTCGATGTTGATCACCGCTTTGTCTGGATCCAGCACATAGAAATAGGCGACCGCGTTTACACGCACCGTGACATTATCGCGGGTAATCGCCTCTTGGGAAGGGACATCGAGCGTAATCACACGCAGATCGACTTTGACCATGCGTTCGATGAAAGGGATGAGGATGATAAGCCCCGGGCCACGAACGCCGACATATCGACCCAGACGGAAGACAACGCCGCGTTCAAACTCCTGCACGACCTTGATCGCCGCAGCCAGGATCAAGAATGCTACGAACAGGAAAGCAATGACAGCAAAGAGTGATTGCATAACTATGGGTCCTTTTAGAGAGAGGGTGGTTGAGGACAACCCCATCACATGTGCAAAAATGACGCGGTCTTTACTGATTATAGCCGCCCTGCCCGTTGGAAACAATAGTCAACCCTTACAAATCGAATCTTTGCAGGGCTTTTTCCTCGATATTCGCCGGCGATCCATGATCATGCGGCTCGATATGGATGAGCACCTCGCCCAGATTAGTTATCTGAGCACGCAACCCAGTCTCCACCTGAGATGTAAGTTCGTGTGCCGTACTAATGAGAAGATCTGCGTCGGTAATAACCTCGAAACTGACCGTCAATCTCCCTTCGCTTTGCCGCACATTGATATTATGGGGATCGTGGAGCCCAGGATTCTTTTCCACAGCTCCATATACGGCATCCTGTACCCTCTGCCGTAATGTTCGGGATACATGCGATCCAGGCAATATCTCAGGGTTATGCAGTTCGATATGGCTCTGACAAGCCGACAACTGCGATATCCGTTCCAAACAGATAGTTTCGAATTGATCTACAAGATCGTGCGCTTCGCCCACCGTCAGATCAGGGCTGACACCCACATGCAGTTCCAGAACCAAGTTGCCATCGATCTTGTGAACCCAGAACTCGTGTACTTGTAATCCCGATTCACGGGCTGCCTGTTGTACGGTGGCATATATCCTGGCAGATTCCTGTTCCGCACGATACTGTGCCTCGATGTGAATCGTGACATCAGCCACCGAATCCAATGTCAAAAGACGGCGTCGTACCTCATCAGCGATAGCATTGGCCTCTTGCATGCTGAGATCGGGCGCAACACCTACGTGTAAGTCTAGGGAGCTGGCGTCAGTATGTCCGCGGCTGCGAATGCGGTGATAGGATTCGATCCCCGGCACGCCGCGCACGATGTCGGAGACGAGGTCCTGATCGACAGCGGCTTGGTCAAGCAAAGCAGGTGAATTCTCGCGCACGATATCGACACCGATCTTGGCGATAAATAGTGCGACAAACATCGTGATGATCGAATCAGCCAGCGGATACCCCAACCAAACGGCGATGAGCCCGACCATGACGGCCAGCGAAGCCAGAATACTGCTGCGGGTGTGCAGCGCGTCAGCAACCAGCACCTCGCTGTGCAAATGGCGACCTTTACGCAATTCGTAGGCACTGGTCCCAGCCTGAATGACAATACTGAATACCAGGGCAGCAAACGCCCAGGCGTTGAGCGTGATCGGTTGAGGGTTTCGCATTCTAGCAACGGCAGAAGAGCCAAGTTCCCAGGCTGCGACAAAAAGCAGCAAGGCAATAATGAGAGCGGCAAATGTCTCAAATTTACGGTGGCCGTAGGGGTGATCCTTATCGGGCGGTCGGCTGCCGATCGAGATGCCTACCAGGCCCACTATATTGGCGACCGCATCAAAGAGGGTGTCAAGGCCATCGGCCACAAGACTCAGTGCACCTGTGGCAAACCCTGCTCCCAACTTCACTGCCGATGCTACAAAATTCAAGAGCATAGTAATGACAAGCGTTCGCCGAATGTCAGAATAGTTCCTCATGGATACATCCTATTGCGTATTGCGTGCTACGTGATGGTTATGCTAACGAAACACGCTTTTCTAGTAAGGTCCACGCAAATTACGAAATAACCGTAGTAATTTGAGATCAATAATTGAGTCCTCTAGCGCGCCAAAAGTGACAGTCCTGGTAAGTAGGTTTTGTCCCAGGCACCGGTATAGCGCACGACCTCTCCACCGAACCCCCGCTTGAATCGCCACACCCCCCACAGCCCGATAGGGGGATCGGGGATCTCGGCCTCCGCATCCAACCCGACTTCATCGGGCACGCCCCACAGATCGTAAGCGATGCAGCCCCGCGTCTTGGCCCAGCGCATGGTCTCCCACTGCAAAACATGGCCGGGCATGAGATTACGCCTGACATTGCTAGAAGCGCCATACAGATAATAAGCTTTGTTGCCTGCTGTTGCCACCATGAGCGCTGCCAACATTTGTTGTTCATGTTCAGCAATAAGTAATGCCGCGTTGCCCTCTTGCGAGAACAACTCCCAGAACCGGCGATAGTACGCAGCCGCATGCACACCGAATTCGTTGCGTTGGCCGGTGGTCTCCATCAGTTTGGCAAACGTGGCAAGATCGGCTGCTGCACCTTCGCGCACGGTTACACCTTTACGTGCGGCCAGGCGAACATTGTAGCGCCACTTTTGCTTCATACGAGCGAGCAGCGTATCCTCATCAGCGGTCAGGTCTAGCCAAACAGTAGTTTGGGGTTGGATATCCCGAGAACTCGGCTGGAATCCTGCCCTGAGTAGCTGTTCCTCAATTGCGGCATTCTCCCGAAGTTCTGGTTCGATTTTGAGTAATAGAGCACCCTGTTTGCGACAATAGCTGTTGAGAACACCAAACAAGGCCTGTACCTGTGAACTGTCCCTCCAATCCACCAGGGGGCCTTTGGGGATGTAGGCAATGCGCACTGGCAGTATTCCAAACCGGGGAAGCTTACGAAAAAGTACCTGCGCGCCGGCGAGGATATATCCGTTTTCGATTTGAGCGATCTGCATGGCCTCCCAGCCGAACTCACGTTTGAGTTTGCCCCATGCCCTCAGTTGCAAAGGGTGTGCCGCGGGATGCTGCTGCACGAATGCATCCCAAGCTGTATCATCCCAAGCCAACTGCTTGCTGTGAATTGTCTCTGTGCCCAAAATCTAGGGTGCCTCGTAGCCGGCCAACAGTCGGGAATCAGGGTCAGGTATACCGTGAGACCGCTAAGCCCGATTCACTCAGGCACACCGGTCTCACGATGATGCGGGCTGCTATTATCCGCCAGTTGCTGTAAGGGCGCAAACAGGTGTGGCCGCGGGTTACAATCCTCCAGCGCCGACAAGTGGGCCACGGGTCATAGTATAACCAAACGTATAGAACAGCGGATCAAATGTCTCTAAATCCACACCACCGCGGCCATTTGACCACAAATCTGCAACCTCTACTGCCAAAATATCCGCGATCCAGAGATTGAGTTCGCCAAGGTCGTGGATTCCCACAACCCGACATTCGATATTGAGTGGGCACTCTTTAATCAGCGGGGGCTTTACAAATCGGGCCGGCAAGGTTGAGAGATTACAGACCTCTAATTTGTCGACCCTCCTACCTGAGAGCGTACCACACTGCTGTGCCGCCGAACGCAACTCAGGGGGAATTATATTGATAACGAATTCACCGTTTTGGTTCAGGAGTTCGTCCGTGTAGTTTTCCTTGAGAACACCCAGCGCCACACGCTGTCTATCACCTGGTAGTGGTGCGATTGAGGTATTGGTAGAGACATTGACATTGCCATCTATCCCGACCACTGTAACCAGTGCGAGTGGCATGCCATAATGAAGGTATTCGCCATAAGTTCCAGTATCAATGATGGTACGCATTGTTCCGCTCCTTCGAGCCGGGAAGCCTTGACAGAGTAATGAAGGTCGATGGTGGGGGATCAGATTGATAATCTGATCAAGCGTATCACACATTGATCGGGGTCCACCATGATCGAGATCACTGATTTTTGGTAAGAATAATTCCGTTTATCCCAGTTCATCCCCTGCTTGTTGATTCAATTCTTTGAGAAACAGAAAAAGATGGGTTTACGATAAGCTAGATTGCCCAATTCGATCCTCCCATAAAGCGTGCGGCGAAATTTTAGATTAGGCTAACTATTGTGGCCGCTTGCCAGTGGGGAGAGTGGGTAATGGCGCCACAGCTAACTTGCCCTCCACAACAAGTTAGCTGTGGCGTTACACTTTGCGAGCGGGCGCGTCCTTTTACGATCAAGAGTGTTTTAGCAGAGGAGACAAATACCGATTACAAGCGATCGCCATATTTGGTGGTCAAACAATGAGGTAAAATGACGAAATCCCGTGTTGTTGTTACCGGCCTGGGAGCTATTTGTTCTGTAGGTCATGATGTAGAGACTGTCTGGTCCAACGTTGTCAGCGGACAGCCCAATATGACGTATATCGAGCGCTTTGATGTCAGCCAATTGCGTACGCGGTTTGCCGCACAGATAATCGATTTTCATCCTGCGGACACCGTTGATCCCCGCACCGTTCGCCGCTTAGGCCCCTATGTATCACATGGCGTAGCCGTGGCCAAGCAAACGCTCGATGATGCCGGGTTAATCGAAGGGCAATTCGATCCCGCGCGAACCGGCGCCATTATCGGCTCTGCTATCGGTGGCATCGACGCTGTACTCGACAATTACGATGTAATGCGAGAGAAAGGAACGCGGCGGGTGAGCCCTTTTGCAGTACCTGCCATGTTGATCGATACTGTCCCTGGACAAATCGCTATCGAGCATGGTTTTCGTGGGATTAACTATGGGATTGTGGGAGCCTGTGCTTCCGGAAACTACGGCGTCGGCGAAGCCTATAAAGCTATCTATCATGGAGAAGCGGACGTGATGTTATGCGGTGGTGTCGAAATAGGGCTCAATAGCTATATCCTTTCAGCTTTCCAGCGCGCTCGGGCGATGTCATCTCGTAATGACAACCCAAATGGTGCATCACGCCCCTTTGACGCAGACAGAGATGGATTCGTTATAGGTGAAGGCGCCGCCATGTTGCTTTTAGAGCGCCTGGAGCATGCTCAAGCCAGAGGTGTACATATTTACGGCGAGATCTTAGGCTACAGCGCTACCGCCGATGCCTATCACCTCACGGCGCCTCGCGAGGATTCTCTTGGCGCAATCGAATCGATAACCAAAGCGTTGGATCGGGCGGGATTACAAGCTGAGGATATCGATTATATCAACGCACACGGCACCAGCACGGTCCTCAATGATGCCAGTGAGACCCGAGCGATCAAGAAAGTGTTTGGCGAGCGCGCATATGATCTCCCAATAAGCTCGACAAAATCGGTGACTGGACACCTCTTGGGCGCGGCAGGCGCACTTGAAGCGGTTATCTGTATGGCAGCACTACGCGACAATATCGTCCCACCCACTATCAATTACGAAAACCCGGATCCTGTCTGCGATCTGGATTATGTGCCCAACAAAGCCCGTCCAAAAGCGCTTAACACGATCATCAGCAATTCATTTGGCTTCGGTGGACACAACAGCAGTTTGATTTTCGGAGGCATGAACAATGGCCGGTAGCAATGGCCACTATCCCCCTCAACAGCGTTATGCCCACATCACCGGATGGGGTATGGCCGTGCCAGAACGGGTCGTAACGAATAAAGATCTCGAGCAGATCGTAGACACCAACGATGAGTGGATCCGATCCCGTACGGGCATTGCCCAACGTTATATCGCAGTTGATCCGCGCGAAACGACAGCGACACTGGGTACTCGGGCAGCGATGGCAGCCCTGGAAGTGGCCGATTTTCCGGCGGCAAAGGTGGATCTGATTATCTGTTCTACCTCATCGCCTGAACATACCTTTCCTGCGACCGCATCATTGATTCAGGATGCATTGGGCGCGACACGGGCAGGCGCTTTTGATTTAAGCGCCGCTTGTTCGGGCTTTGTCTATGGTATCAGTTTGGCCAGCAGCATGATCACGGCCGGACAGGCTGAAAACGTGTTGGTGATCGGCGCCGAAACACTATCGCGCCTTGTGGATTGGTCGGATAGAAATACCTGCATCTTGTTTGGAGATGGCGCCGGGGCTGTACTCATGCAGGCAAGTGCTGTGCCGGGCGGGGTCTTATCGTCTGTGCTGGGGAGTGATGGCTCCGGAGGAGATTTATTGACATTGCCGGCAGGGGGAAGCCGCCAACCGACAACGCTCGAAACTGTCGCATCAGGCCAACACTTTATAAAAATGGATGGACGCGCGGTTTTCCGCTTTGCCACACGCGCTATGGCCGAGGCCACGCGCGAAGTTTTGGAAAAAGCCAACCTGGGAGTAGATGAACTCGATCTGGTCATTCCCCACCAGGCTAACATCCGCATCATAAAATCTTCTATGAGACAGTTCAATCTGCCGGAAGATAAAGTCTTTGTCAATCTTCAGAATTATGGTAACACCTCCACAGCTTCGATTCCTATCGCTTTGTGCGAGGCCATCGCCGAAAATCGACTTAAGCCTAACGACAACCTGGTTATGGTCGGTTTTGGCGCGGGGTTGACATGGGCGGCCACCGCCATCAAATGGGCCGTTCCTGGCGCACGAGAAGTACCCGTCTGGCGAGCCGGTCAGCGTTCTGCCACCTACGGGTTGGCACGCATGCGCTCGCGCTTCCTGCGTTTCAGCCGTCGCGTCGAAGGCAGTCTGGTTACCGATGAGGGGGACGCCTGGAGTGAAGTCGTCTCGAAACGAATCGAAAGTTGGCGCAACGTTCGAGAGGAGTAATATTGGCTTGACGCGGCACGCCAGTTCAAGCTACGATGCCTGAATGGCGCATTCAACTTCTGTCTTCCCCCATCCTTCAGAATCCCAGCAACAACACTATGCCCGCCCATCGCTGACAGCCGATATTGTGCTGTTCACGTTTGCAGAGGGCACGTTACAGCTATTGCTTATTGAAAGGGCACGGGAACCTTTCGCCGGATCATGGGCCTTGCCCGGTGGGTTTGTCGATATCGGTGAAGCGCTCGAGGTTGCAGCAAGGCGTGAACTATACGAAGAAACCGGCGTAAAAGATATCTATGTCGAACAGCTTCACACCTTTGGCACACCAGACCGGGATCCGCGCGGGCGCGTGATTACTGTTGCATATTTGGCCTTGGCGAGTGCCGATATCATGGCCAAGACACGAGCGGGCGATGATGCTAGTGAAACTACATGGTACGCTATCTCTGATTTGCCCTCACTCGCCTTTGATCATCATGAGATCATTCAAGTTGCGTTAAGGCGGCTACAAACAAGGGTCGAAAGTACATCCTTAGGATTCCTCCTTCTGCCAGCTTTATTCACTTTAAGTGACGTTCAAAAAATGTATGAAGCCATTCTGCAAGAAAAATTGGATAAACGTAATTTCAGGCGCAAGACACAGAGCCTGGGAATTATCGAGGATATAGGACTCAAACGGCAGGGTGACCACAGACCGGCGACGCTGTATCGGTACGTAGGTAGAGGGAAATAGTCCACATCTGCACTGCTATATAGGTGCTGCATCTGCACATGACAACATTCGGCCAAAGATATCAGACCTGATATCGTTCATACTCGACTTTGGCCATTTTGTCATTATTGTCAAGTAAAGCACTAAAAACCAACCAGGTCTACATAACACTGGTCTATATGCAGTAGTTATCTTTTTATTAGTACTATATGTAGCGGTCGTGATCTGGCAAAAAATCGATTTTGGAAAATGGCCAAAGTCCAGGTTCATTTTCAGATGCTCCAAAGTATGCAATAATAGAGTTATTGGCAAACATAGCCATATAAAAAGAAGTGAAACAATTAGCACCCCGTCTGTGATTTAAATATGGAGGCGATCAATGTATAAACGAATACTTGTACCCCTCGACGGTTCAGAGTTGGCGGAAGAAGCCATAGAACAGGCGACTCACCTGTGTTCAGGGGTCGGCGAGATCATCTTACTACAGGTGATCCGTATGCCGTTACCGGTCATGATACCCGACATAGGTATGACAATGCCTACAATACATAGGGACGACATGGTAGAAGAAGCCATGGCCTATTTGAACGATTGGGTCGACAAACTAGCTGAACAAGGCTACGAAGCCAGCGCAGCTGTGGTCGAGGGAGATAACGTAGCAGACGCCATTGTTGCTTACGCAAAAAACAATGAGATCGGCCTGATCATCAAATCTACCCACGGCCGCGGTGGTTTGAGTCGGTTGGTTTTTGGCAGTGTGGCCGAGGCCGTACTAAGGCACGCGCCCTGTCCTGTCATGTTCATTCGAAGCGATGACACCACCAGCCTGATGATAGCCCTCGTCGCTATTCGGAGATCCGATGGAGTCGAAGA
>PIVW01000187.1 GCA_003353825.1 Chloroflexota bacterium | reverse complement strand
CCTCCCACAGTACCCTACCCTTCGCCCCCCTTTCAGAGGCATTCTCTTATGCAGAACCTGTGGCGAGACCTTCGTACCGGCCCCGATGCCCCCGAGATCGTTTATGCTATCATCGAGATCCCCAAAGGATCGCGCAACAAATATGAATACAACAAAGAACATGGGGTTTTAAAGCTAGATCGTGTCCTCTATTCCTCTGTATCGTATCCTGGGGACTATGGACTGATGCCGCAAACCTATTGGGAGGATGGCGACCCCTTCGATATCCTGGTCATGGTCAATCAACCCACCTTCCCCGGCTGCATAATCGAGGCCCGCCCGATTGGCGTTTTCAGCATGGAAGATCGGGGCGAATCAGATGACAAGATCCTTGCCGTTCCCAGCGGTGACCCCATCTTCAGGGATTACCGTGATCTGGACGATGTCCCCAAACACTTCTTGTCAGAAGTCGCCCACTTTTTCAGTGTCTACAAGGATCTGGAAGAGGGTGGCCGGGTGACAATAGGTGGGTGGCAAGGGGCTGATCGGGCGAAGCAGACTATCCGGCAAGCGATGCAATCCTATCAGGAACGTTTCGGCCTGGGAGGATTGTAGTTGGAAACGATAGTGCCCGATCTGCAACTCATCGCCCTCAACGGTGTCAACGCCTATCTTTGGACCGGCACAGGTGGCCCCACGCTGATCGATACAGGTTTACCCTGGTCTAGCAGGACGCTGCTGCAGGAAATGGCGAGCGTCGATATCCACCCCAAAGATCTGCAAAGCATCATTATCACTCATGCGGATATCGACCATGTAGGTGGATTGCCCGTGATCTTAGGCGAACATCAAACTCCGATCTGCTGCCACGCTGTAGAAAAAGCTTATGTTAAAGGACTCAAAGTTAAACGGCCCAACCCCAGTTTGGCGGGCTACCTGATTCGACCCGCCGTCCTCCTGCTTAACCGCCGATACAAGCCCGACCCGATCGAAATCGACACCCTGGTTATCCAAGGCCAGGTTCTGCCGGGGGGTTTTGCGGTATTGCATATGCCCGGACATTCGCCAGGCCAGATCGCCCTATTTCATGCTGAGCGCAAGCTCTTGATTACAGGCGATGCCCTGAGTAATCGTGATGGTAAGCTGAGGATGCCGCCAAAACTGTTTACTCCTGACTATGCGCAAACCGTTGACAGCCTCGATAAATTGCGCACACTTGACTACGAGATCATCTGTTTTGGGCATGGACCTCCTATCCTATCCGATGCCAAAAATACCGTCAACACATTCATCCAATTGCTGAACGAGTAAGCTTATGGTCATAGGCAAAATCGTGGGAACATTGGTTTCTACACAGAAAGAAGAAAGTCTCACCGGCTTGAGATTTATGGTCGTCAAAGCGGTGGATATCGAGGGCGAGACCGGTTCGAATTATGTGGTCGCCGCCGATGCCGTAGGGGCAGGTGTTGGCGAATATGTGCTTTATGCCACAGGTTCCTCTGCCCGCCAGACCCTGCAAACAGATAAGCGGCCCTGCGATGCCGTGATCATGGCCATCATCGATACTTGGGAGGTCGATGGTGATGAGAAGTACAGGAAGGACGCATGAGTACACTGAGCGACCAGCAGATTGAAAGTATTAGCCGGCGCGTCCTAGAACGAGCCGGACACCCTACCCCTGCCCCACAAGCTAACCCCAACAGGGCGCCTCATCTATCGTATGTGGGCCGCAGCGGGCGCAGGCTCGATAGCACAATCTCATCGGGCCGTGATGGCATCTATCCTGACATCGACAGTGCTGTTGCTGCTGCAAGGCGGGCCTTTACTGCGCTGAACGGGATAACATTAGAAGAGCGCAGGATATTGATCGATGCGGTCCGTGATATCACACGTCATAATGCTGAATTGTGGGCGCGTATGGCCCATGAAGAGACGGGGTTGGGCCGTGCTGAAGACAAGACCAAGAAGAACTTGCTAGTCGCCGATAAATCGCCAGGCCCCGAATTACTACAGCCTTCTGCCTGGACAGGTGATAGAGGCTTGACGCTGGTGGAATGGGCCCCCTATGGTGTGGTGGCTTCGATCACACCCAGCACCAATCCCACGGCCACGATCATTAACAACAGCATCGGCATCATCTCCGCCGGCAATGCCGCAGTATTCAATGTCCATCCCGGTGCTCGACATATTTCTAACACAGTCATCCAGGCCCTGAATCAGGCAATCGTCGCCGTAGGTGGCCCAGCAGACCTTTTGACTGCCCCTGCCGAGCCAACCGTCGAAAGCGCGCAAGCGTTGATGCGCCACCCCGGTGTGCGCTTGCTTCTCGTCACCGGTGGCCCGGGCGTCGTGCGTGAAGCGATGCAGAGTGGCAAGCGCGCGATCTGCGCCGGTCCTGGAAACCCCCCGGTGGTGGTTGATGAGTCCGCTGATATCGATCAGGCAGGTCGGGATATTCTCTTCGGCGCCTCCTTTGACAATAACGTAATCTGCACCGACGAAAAAGAGGTTTTTGTAGTCGACAGCGTGGCAGATGCACTTAAACAGGCGATGTTGGCCAATGGCGCTGTAGAGGTGCCCAAACATCGGATCAGGTCATTGGAAAATGTGATCTTCAAAGAGTTGCGCGGGCCACGTCAAGCGGGCGTGACCAACAAAGAGTGGGTGGGCAAGAATGCCGGTCTTATCCTCAAAGAGATCGGCATCAATGCAGCTGACGCCCGCCTGGCCCTGGTGGATGTGCCTGTCGATCACCCCCTGGTGTGGACCGAGCAACTGATGCCTGTTTTCCCCCTGGCTCGCGTACGCTCGGCCGACGAAGGCATCGATCTGGCGGTGGAAGCGGAACATGGTTTCGGCCACACAGCATCGATGCACTCGCGCAACATCGACAATCTCTCGCGTATGGCCAGGCTGATAAATGTCTCGATCTTCATCAAGAACGGTCCCAACCTGGCCGGGCTCGGTTTCGGTGGTGAAGGCTACACCTCCTTTTCTATCGCCAGCCCCACCGGCGAAGGTATGACCAACGCCCTCAGCTTCAGTAGACCTCGCCGCTGCACACTTGTCGATCATTTTAGAATAGTGTAATTCGAGCGCATGTTGTGCTGAATTGATGAGTTTTGGTAATGAGTAGACAAGTAATAGGTAAACAAGTAGACAAGTAGACAAGTAGACAAGTTATCGCGTCGCATCACCCGACCAAACGACTACGCAAATCCATGCCCCACCCCCCAGCCCTCGCACTACTAGAATTCGATAGCATCGCCGCCGGTATAGTTTCAGCCGATGCTATGGTGAAACGCGCGCCTGTGGATGGGATCGCCGGCGGCACTGTGCAGCCCGGCCGCTATTTGGTTGTGGTGATAGGGGGGGTGGCGCCGGTAGAGGAAGCGGTCGAGGCGGCAAATGCAGTGGGAGGCAGCAGTCTACGAGGTCAAATATTGTTGCCGGACATCCATCCTCAGGTGTTCGAGGGGATAGCGGGTCACAGGGATACATCGCCCATCGCCGCCCTGGGAATAATCGAAACCACAATGGCGCCGGCGGCAATAGCAGCGGCGGACGCCGCTCTCAAAGGGGCCGATGTCACCCTGCTGGAAATAAGACTATCTGATGGAATGGGCGGAAAAGGTCTGGTCTTTTTGGGGGGATGGGTGGCTGATGTCGAGGCCGCGGTCGAGATAGGCACCGGGGTATTGGGCTCAGGCCAACTGCTCGAGGCCAGGGTGATCTCGCAACTGCACGAGGAATTGGCAGAGAATCTGTTGGCATCTAGCAGATTCGAGAGGCTGATTCGGCGATAAATGGTTGCCTCAAACATAGGGGCACTGGATTGGGGAGATAACGGGAACCGGCTGAGACGCGACTACAGTCGATGGGGACTGCTGATAGCGATCTTGCTGACAATCACTCTGGTTGGATGTGGGCGCACACAGACCCCCACGGCAACAGCCACGGCCACGAAGACTGTTTTAGCAACGGCGACGAGTACGAGTACTGTCGAGACGATTTTCGAATCCCACCAACCCCTGGTGATGACAGAACAGGAAATCCTGGTAAAACCCGTTGTTCAGGCTCAAGCAGCAACGCCCACCCCGACCCCTTCACCGATCCCTACCGCCACTCCGACCCCATCAGCAACGCCCTTCCCACCCGGACCTCCTTCTAAACTCGGGTTATTCGTGGGGCGCAACGATCCGCAGATATTCGACTTGCTCGAAACCGGCAATGTCTCGGTGATCAAGACACTGGAGTATGATGCCAATTTCGTGGCCGAGATCAAACGGATCTCGCCCCAAACCCTGATTGTCGCCCGCTACACACCATTGCCATTACCCGACCTAAATCAGTGGGATCCTATCGCCGCCGCCCAGACATTTGCCGATCTAGTGGCGCCGATTGCCACTGAACCACGGCGCCTGGCCAATATAGATTGCTGGGAATCGTATAACGAGCCAGTTATCTCCAATGCCGAGCAGATGGCGAGTTATGCGCAATTCGAGGCAGAACGCACGCGCCTGCTGGCTGAAATGGGCGTTCGCTCCTGTGTGGGCAACTTCAGTACGGGACAACCCTCACTGGAACTTTGGCCTGCGTTTTTCCCAGCGCTGGAGGCTGCGAAAGCATGGGGTGGCTACCTCAGTCTCCATGAATATTCGGCGCCCTATATGTGGTTCGCCAGCGGTCCCCACCAGCTTGCCGAGGGTAGCGACGAAGGTGACGAAGGCTGGCTCACTTTGCGCTATCGCAAAGTCTACAGAAACTTCCTCTCTCCAAACGGCCTCGATATCCCCCTCGTGATAACCGAAACCGGTATCGACGGCCAGGTCGGCAACCGCCCGGGACCGGAGGGACTGGGCTGGCAGGATTTTGGCCGGTGGTGGCGGGAACAGGGCGGTGTCAGTACCACCGAAGAGGGTTTTTATGTCGAGCAACTGGCCTGGTACGACGCCGAGTTGATGAAAGATGACTATGTGCTGGGGGCAACAATCTACGCGCTGGCCGGGCCACAAGGCTGGCACTCCTTTGAGATTGGCGGACCGACGGTGAACATCCTCGAACAGTACCTGGCTGTGCATCCGCAGCGGTGAGGGAAGGGGTTAGCCGCCAGCAGTTAGCAGATGGCGCTCGCTGTGCGGTTTGATGTTCATTGTTGACTGTTAATTATTGGCTGTTATTTGTTGGTCGTCTGACGAGACGTTCGGCCACGAAGAGCACCCATGCATAAGCAGTTCCTTCGGGATGCTGTAGCGGATGCAACCGGCGATTCTACTCCACGACCAACGTAACCTTAAGGATTGCTATCTGATTCTGAGGAAGGCGTGCTCAAGAGAGGCAACTGGTCGGCGGAAAGGGGCGTCACGGGGGGATCGCCCAAGATCTCCTCCAGCCGTAGCACCTCCAGCCAGTCATCCACTGTATACTCGGTCAATTCATTGAATTGTGGTTGATAGCGCCCTTCCACCCGCTGGTAAGTCCAGCGAATGCTAAGGGCTGCGACGACGATGATGAATATGAAAACGAGGGCCGAGCCTCTGTTGAAATGGCGCATTGGTTGATCTGAGTTCTTCTGAAGCTAGATTTAGTATTTCAAATGTGGAGCATCTTTGTATAGACCTTCAGATAATGTTTTGGACAAAGTAGCCTTTTGGCAAGCGTGAGGATCAGGCCAAAAGTCAAAATCTTTTTCTGAACATCTATAGACCAGGTATCGGTAGACCCACAGACCGGGATAGGTCGCCAAGACGAGCAAGGTGGCGAAATCAACCTGGTTTACTGGTTTACTGGTTTACTGGTTCCAACCTGGATCAGATTTTCGCAAACGATCTGTCGGTCAGACCCGACAATCTTGCCACGGAATGGCCGATATGGCATAATTTGCAGGCTATCGGGCGAGTAGCTCAGCTGGCTAGAGCGCACGGTTCACATCCGTGAGGTCGGGGGTTCGAGTCCCTCCTCGCCCATATATTGCAGTGCTTTGGATAGTGTGCACTGGGCTTGGCACACCGATGAACAAAAATCCCACACAAAAACATCACGATCCTGTCTTCTTGAGACCCGAGCTTGCTTCTACGCTCTCTCGATTCTTCACCAATTTCGGGCTGTCATTGCCTCACTTCGTAACCTGCGGCACAAAGTGTTCACCGAACTACAAAATTCCGCAGGCATATCACTTATACTAATTTAGTGAAGTATTAAACACTTCACCATGGATCAGAAGGGTAGATGATTTTTCTAGTTCTACTGGATTCTGTGGTGGGTCAAAATAACCCAAAAAGGGCATGGTTCAGAAGCAGCGTCCCATAACACACTGCCTTGGGTGAAACACCTCTGAGCGGCGGTGTGTATCGCGAACTGGCGGCAGAGGGGTCGGCCTCAGAAGATCGTGGTACAGCTCAGCAACCACTCGTCTATACGACGCTGGAGGGTGTTGATAACCTGCTGCCGCGGCCATCTTGGCGACGACCACAGGTGGTTTCTTACCTGATGGCGCTTGATTGCCGATATCAAAGGCCGCGCCTGTTGGCATGCCAGAAATAATTTGCATTACTGAACACACCTGACATAACATGCAAAGCAATCTGACTGACAAGTCCTAGACATTCCACTAATATGGTCTTGTCCAAATTCCCTCACAGGAGGAATACCCAATTTTATGAACAAACCACCAACATCCCAGACTCTCGTTGTGGCACTGGGCTTGATTCTGCTTGCCGCGCTCGTCTCAGGTTGCGGCGCAACGGTGCAGGCAGATTCAGTGGCAGTGCAGGCCGAATCACCCGACTTCGTCGGCGTGGTCTGGCATTGGCAAGAAACAGCCAGCAGCGATGACTCCACCCTCACGGTGGACGACCCCGGCCGCTACACTATCGAGTTCATGCCCGATGGTAGGGCCAGCATCAAAGCAGACTGCAACCAGGTAAGCTGGACCTATGAAGTCGATGGCGCCAGCCTCACATTCAACACCTTGGGACCATCAACTTTGGCCGCCTGTCCACCCGACTCGTTGGCAGATGAGTATCTGGCCCAGTTGGGCGCCACCGCCTCTTACGTAATAAATGAAGGCAACCTGATCCTCAATATGATGGCAGATGGCGGAAATATGATCTTCGGCGAGGCCGGTTCAGAGAGCGACGCTGAAGACAGCGATACAGAGAATGCTGATGCTGATATCGTTGCCAAGTTCCATGCCTTACTACCTTCTGACGACAGCCCCGGACGCTATGTGACCCTGGTCCCAGCGGCCGATGGCACCGTGGAAGTGACCGTCGATTCGTTGAATGACAGCGACCCTGCCCTGGAAACAGGTGTTTGGGAGCGAGATGGCGAGGACGTGGTGATCACATTGCTGGAGAGCAATGGTGAGCCTTATGATGAGCCACTCGAATTCAATTTCGTGCTGGATGGCGACCGTCTCATTGCTGAGGATCATGGTTACGTTTTCTACGGAACCGAAGACCTTCCCCTCAATCGCCGAACTGCGGCGGCCATGCCGCTCGATCACGGCGGCCGCGCTTTCCTCACCCTTGATCTCGAAGCCGGGTTCCCCCTGGATCCCTTCTTCGTTAGTGTCAATGGGGGGGGTGAGTTGGATGCCAGTCGCCTGGGTGATGGCTGCTCAGGTTGGGTGCATCAAGAACCGGTTTTGAGCATCGACTGGGAAGGGGAGACCGATTTCGTGGAAGTGTTCTTCTATAGCGACCATGATCCGATGCTTATCATCCAGACACCGGATGGCGAGTACTTGTGCAATGATGACGCCAATCCCCTACTGCTGGATCCGGTGATCGAGGTGGAAAATCCCGAATCGGGTACCTACAACATCTGGGTCGGCAGTTTCCACCCGAATCAGTTGCTCCCCGGCGTCTTGGTGCTCACCACCAAGCCCGAAGTCAATATCGGCAATTTTGATCTGGGCGGGCTCATTCGCCGTGACTCCATTCCCGAGATATTGCAAACCCCGGAAGGCCAGGAAATCGCCCAGAGGGTGATCGCTTCCATTGAAGGGTATGAAGGTGAAGTTGGCTCGCTCTCCGCCTCTGACGAGGAAGCTGCGAAGGTTGAGGTCAGCGCTGAAGGTGAGATCGCCGCCCATGAGATCCCGTTGGTTGGGGACCGATGTTCTGGCTTCATCAACGAGACGCCCGATTACCTCTTCGACTGGTCGGGTGCGGCAGCAGAGCTGGCGATCTTCTTCGAAGGGGAAACGGATGCCTCCTTATTGGTTGTGACTGCTGACCAACGCATCCTCTGCAACGATGATACAGTCGCCGCTGAGAACATCAACCCCCTGGTGCTGATCAGCGATCCGGCCAAAGGACAGTATGCCGTTTATGTGGGACGATTGAATCCGGAAGCGCCGGTCAGTGGTGTATTGACCGTCACCAGCCTTGATCAATCTCCCGATGTGCTCGCTCCGGCAGCTACCCAATAACCCAACCTACAACGGTTTCAGCGCACAATAGCTGAACGAAAAGGAGAATTCTCATGAGACGTATACTTTTGATATCTGCCGTTGTAGCGGTTCTGGCCTTGGTTCTTGTTGGCGCCATGGCCGTGCAGTCGCAGAGCGGTAATTCTTGGCAGATCAACTACTTTCCCAATGAAAACTGGCAGGGTGCGCCGGTCTATTCGCAGACTGCCCCCTTTCTGAATATGAACTGGGGATCAGCGGCGCCCGGCCCCAACATGCCGTCACAGAACTGGACGGCGCGCGCCTATTCTACCGCTTATTTCTATAGTGGCACCTACCGTTACACCATCAAAGCGGATGACGAAGTCATGCTCACCGTCGATAACGTCGTTTATCTGGACACACGTGGGCAGGGGCAATCAGGTAAGACACTGGTGGTCGACATCAACATGACCCAGGGCAACCATAATGTCAGCGTCGATGTCCGCCAGTACACGGGACAAGCCTATCTTTATCTGACCTGGGGTTTGATCAAACCAGGGCAGGGAACGCCCACGCCTGTGATCAAGCCGCTTCCCTATCCTACCCCGCCACCCTCGGCGACATCAGTCACGACCAAGTACGGCGACTACACCCCTTGTATACAAAATAACTCGCACCAATCCAACTGCTTCCAGTCGGACGGCGCCTGGAATTCACCCAACGTGGGTTCGATCCAGATGGAACCCGAGATCACGGTTTGGGGTAACTGCGAGCCACCTGATAGCGATATGACCTGGACGGTGGATGTGAATACCGATCCCGTTACCGTCAAGAGTTTCCGTTGTTCAAAGACGTTGGCTGGCCGGTACTCGAAATAGGGTCATCGCGCAGTTCATAGCCAATTCAACCTAACATAGGGTCTGGTCTGATTTCCTGAATCGGCCAGGCCCTTTTTCATCGTAGACTACATCAGCCTTCAAAGCTTGTGCTGCAAATTCAAGCGCAATAGAGATTGATTTCTACGTTGCCGACGCAAAGATACACGCTTCCTTATCTTATCGATCATGTAATCTGTCTTTTTCGATCTCAAGATCATAACGCGACTGAGAATTGATCCAGAATCGTTCTGAAAAGCCGAAATACGAGACAGCCGAGATGCCGTATCAGGCGTGATTTTGCGTTTACCTTGCACGATTTCATTAATTCGGCGCAGGGGAACACTAATGTCGTTGACCAAGCGGTATTGACTAATCCTCATGACCATGAGGCGCCAGATCCGGGTCGAAATATATGGATGGAGGAGATATCAAGTCTGGCATCTCGATATCAATGTTTGGAGTGGCAGGACTACAAAGATTGTTTTTTGATTTTTGAACTGTGGATCAATCGGAGCACGCCTGCTTGTACAGGAAGGTATGAACATATCAATGCACATGTCGATTGTTCAGCTGTATCTTCTCGATATTCCGGGGCACTCGCCGAATGAATTCGGGCTCTGGGGGCGGGGTTCTACGAACCTACGCCGAACGTCCACCTTCATGGACGGGTTAGTTCCCCCCAAGTTATTGAGAAGATACGAGTTATATTACACCATTAGCCTAAAGTCAGACATTCTTTCGGAAATTCGTAAGCAAACTGCAAGCTGTTTCGACAGCAAAATGTAGATAAGCGTGCTACAATATCAGGACTGATATTGTAGCACGCTTGTGGTTCTGCATGAGGAAGATCAATAGTGTTCAGAGTTTTGTACAAGGGTCGACTTAAGCAATTTGCGGATTTGTCTCTCGTCTCTCGTCTCTCGTCCCGACAGTGGTCTTATGGTGCTGCCTGGCCGCAAGGGAGAGCAATTCCAATTTCAAAACACACGGATTAGATTATGACGGCTCTTTGGGACTTCGCGTGACGATCACGAATTTCCGTTGATGATTCCCCCACACCTAGTGGCTGGTTGTGTCAAGCGCCTAGATATAGTGTGGGAAAAATCCGTACCACGCGAAAT
>PIVW01001472.1 GCA_003353825.1 Chloroflexota bacterium | reverse complement strand
TCGGCGAATAATGCCACGGTTTCAGAAACAAAAAACCAGCCAAACTGGGGATAACGGTGCAGTATTCGCACGAGCGTCCTTTCATCTCCCTACTGCCGTAGTAGATTTTGCGGTATTGCGATTATACCCTCCTTTCTTGGACGGTTTGACAAAGCGCTATCGATCCTCCTATAATCGCGGCACTCATATTGTGAATTTGCGATCCAGGCTTCGCTGGACATGGACTCTCGCTTGTGCGAACACCTTCACATCTGTTCGAATACAGCCGTAGAGTATTGGTTTGTCTGCTCGACAATCTGGAAGCTCTGAATGACAACCCACACACTTTTCGATGTTGATAAGGAGGCGCCAATAGATAGGATTCTGTGATTCGGCTATTAATCAGGGGCATTGGCGTTTCGATCCGATAACACACACTGACCATGCCCATTCATTCACCCGCGCTCTCTCGTAGGAGGAGAATCAGATGAAAAATCATCGTCTATTAATCCTGTTGACACTGTTGGCAGTGTTTGCTCTCGCATTAGCAGCCTGTGCAGCACCTGCGGCCGCGCCTGAACCGGCAGCACCAGCTGTTGAAGGACTGGCGCCCGAACCGACCGAAGAACC
>PIVW01001471.1 GCA_003353825.1 Chloroflexota bacterium | reverse complement strand
TCGGCTTCGACGCCCATACGTTTAGCAAGGTCGACACAGACCTCATAGATAGGACGGCTCTCGAACATAGGATCGACGCCGCTGCTCATTTGTACCAAGGTGGCGGTATCACCAGCAGCATAGCTTTGGTAGATAAGATCTTCCGATTCCAACCAGGTCACATCCGGCAGTAAAACATCGGCAAACTTGGCACTCGGCGTCATCCAGTTATCGACGACAAGAATGAATTCACACTTAGATTCATCTTGAAGCAGCTTCTCTGTCTTACGCACCTCAGAGTGTTGGTTAATCAGGGCATTACCACCATAGTTGATGATCGCCTTGATATCTGTGCCCAGCTTTCCGTCGCCATCTTCGTCAGTATCGACGCCCTGTACACCATCGGACAGGACGGTCATGTTCTTACCGTCTTCGATGGCCTGAGTGAAGGTGAAGAAAGAGATAGCTTTCTTAACAGGGTTTGAGCCTGTCGGCATAAATGGTGCGTGTATAGAAGAGCCCTTACACAGTCCACCACAGTTAGTACCCGGCAGACCCAGCTGACCTAACAGGATAGGTAGCATGTAACCCGCACGGGTGTTGTTTTCACCGGCGGCCTGGCGGTTCAGCG
>PIVW01000186.1 GCA_003353825.1 Chloroflexota bacterium | reverse complement strand
CAGCCCGAGGCAGGTTTGCGATGCAATCCTGCGAAACTCCTGATCGACCCGTATTGCCGTGAACTTGCCGGTGAGATCGAGTGGCAGGTGTTGCACATACCACTAAGTGGGTCTGACCAGCGGGGCATCGTGTAACTGGGCGAACCAGGTTGCTCGCGGCTGGCCACACCATCCGAGTGGCAGAGGCTGTTGGCACAACTCAGATCGCCACTATTGAAACTGCCATCGCCTTTAATACCCCATAGATCGCTGAGATTCATCGCCACCTGTTTTTGGAAGTCGACATGATAGGCGGTATTGGCGATGGCGTCATTGTTGTTATTGCGTGCTGTGTCGGCATGACATTCGAAACAACCGATGGCGTCGCCACCGCGATCGCGATAGATAGGCAGCAAATGTTTGTCATGAGCAGCGGTCGAGAGATTGTACTGGTCGCCGTGGCAGCCCGAACAACTCAGACTGCTGTTCTCATTCCAATTGGGTGTGTGCATGACCAGATCATCGGTACTGGGATCGCCGTTGCTGTGGCAACCGACACCGGCACATGTGCGAGTTGAGCGGTTATAGCTGCCGCCCGGATTGAGATTGCTAAAAAATACATCCTGATAACTGCGCGGTTCGGTGACGTGGCCGCTGTAACCAGGCGCCCGCCATTCGTGACAAGTGCTGCACTCCATGGCGTATTGGCCTGACTCTAATCCAGCGTGTTTCTGATGCGGTGTCAGGTTTTCATCCAGGGAATAGCCGTTATCAGCCGCAGGGGGCGGGGGTGTACCGTGGCAACCATTACATGAAGGCATGAAAGCATCGGTCGTGTTCAGCTTCTGGTCGGCATCATGTAAGTGGCAGGTTGTACAATCGCTGCCTCGCAGATCAGGGAGACCGGCCGGGCGATGATCCCCACCGGGGTGGAGGCTCGTACGCCCGATATGGCAGGTGGCGCAGAGGTCGTTCTTGTCATCTTTGTTGGGGTCGTCGAAGCTGTCCTTGCCGGTCTTGGAAAGGAAGACGATGCTATTGCTATTGATTTGCGGTTGGATGATAGAGAGATTATCCGAGCCATGGCCGGCATGACACTTGTTACACGTTTCCTTGAAGGGGCCCTCGATGGCGTTGTGATAATCCTCATTGCTGTGAGTGCTGGTTTTCGTCAGCGCAAACAGGTTGGAATTATCGCGGAAGGGATCGCTGGAACTACCGCCTGGGACCATCGCCTTGGTACTGCCATCATCATCATGGCAATCTTGACAGAAGTTCGTTAGATCAGCCTGGTTGGCAAAGATGAAGCGGGTGTTCGCACCACCATCGGCGCTGCGCAGGTCGATGTGACCATCTCCGTGGGTGCTCTGATCGTGGCATACCACGCATTGATCATCATTGGCTTCACCCTGCAAGTGATGGGTGTTCTTATGGAAGTCCTGATCGACCGGAGGGCGACCGCCGGGCGGGACGTTATCGCCGTTGTCTTGGCGCTGGCTATGGCAATCGAGACAGCCACCCTGGGGCATGAAGGCATCGGCGGTCTTGGGATCGCCATCTGTTTCATGTTTGTGGCACTGAGCGCAATCGGCCCCTTCATAGTGCGGACGTTCTCGCCAGTTGCTGGGGTTGCGGTTGTGAGCGGTCGATGCGTGGCAGGTGGCGCAAAGATCGTCCCGATTATCGTCGTCAGGTTCGTCGAAACTGTTGTCGCCAGTGCGAGAGAGGAAGAAGACGGCGTTGTTTCTGACCACAGGTTGCACCGCGAAGAGATTGCCACTGCCGTGCGGGTCATGACAGGTGTCACAAGATTCGGAAAACTTACCTTGCGATGAGAGATCGTGCCCCTCATTGCCATGTGTGCTGACATCGGCGCCCACGCGTGAAGGATCGTTATGGCAACGTTCACAGAGCTCTTGCGGTGAAGACCATAACCGGGGATTATAGCTGTCTTCGAAGTGGGGGGCGTTGGGATTATGGCAGCCCTGGCAATCGAGATCTCGATCTTGATCTGCGCCCACGCCATGGCCGTTTACTTCCCAATATTTGTCTACTGCGGGCGCCGCTTTCCCATGCAGGTAACCTGGCTTGGGCGTATTGTGGCAGCCCGTACAGTCGGTGATGGGCCCATCCTCTTTCCAGGTAGCCTTGGCTCCAGCTACACCACTAGCGTCACCATGACAATCATTGCAGACTTCAGTTTTGCTCAACCTCTCAAAATCGGCGAAGGTCACTTGGCCATTGCGATGCTTTGCCTGCTGGTGGCGGCTGACTTTTTGATGGCAGTCAGTGCAAGAAACATCGATATCATCATCGTAGTGGCGATCGTGCGCACCTGATCTCGGTGGTTTGCCATGGCACACCGTACAGCTGACCGGATTGAATGAAAAGCCACTGGGATGGGGATGGCACTTGGTGCAATCCTGGTTTTCGTAGTGTGAATTGGTGGCCGAGGATCCATGAAAGCGAGTTGTATCGTGGCAGGTGTAACACACGCCAGTGGGCGCCGTCTCATAATCGCTGCCGTCGAACCAGACAGGTGCTTCATAAATGGTCTCTTGGATCAGTGCGGCATTATTGGTCAATCCATGCGGTTCATGGCAGGTCGTACAATCCTCATTCTTATGTGTTTGAGCAACTGGGTGGCACTCACGACAGGACTGTTCGGGATCGGATACTGCTGCCAATGGTTGGTGACAGGCTGTACAACTGTCGGTAGTGCTGCTGTAATTGCCATGAGGATTGAAGGTCGCGCCCTCTTGAGCTACAGAGTGTTGAGGCGCGCCGTTACCTGCCGCTACTATAAAGAGTATCAGCAATGTTGCAGCTAAAGGGAGAACAAGCCGTTTCATATCAGATTTATTCTATGAAGTGGGTAGACTAAAATCGTGACAACTCAAACAAAGTGTATCGCCGACCGCGCGTAAATCGGCCTCGTGCGCACTGCCATGCGGGGCGTGACAGCTAATACAAGAGAGCCCCTCGCCACTGACCGGATGGAATCCGTGCGGAAGTTTACTGTGGCAGGTATTGCAAAGTCGGTTCGTGCGGCTGACAAGCAGATTATCGAAATCTCCGCTATGCGGTTGGTGGCAGGTTGAACACTGATCGCTAAGCCGGGTGGCATGCGTACTGGCGCGGAACGTCCTGGCCTGAGCAGCATGGCATTCGCCACACAGTTGCCTGTTGGCAGCACTGAGAAGCGTCGGATGACTACTGCTGTGTGGCAGATGACAGGTCGTGCACTCACCTTCCGAAACCGGCTGGTGCTTGATCCGGCCATCTTCCAGCGTATGGCAAGAGGTGCAGCTCTCTGCCTCGGCCAGTGCTTCGGGGTTTTGACCATGGAACTCGCTATGGCATTCGCTGCACTCACCGGCCAAAACAGGTTGATGCGTACTGGTTGCCGGCTCCGCCAACACCGTGTCGTGACACTCGGTACAGGCCAAGAGCACCTGTTCGCCACTGGATTTGGGTTCGTGCGGCGAATGGCAGGTCGTGCAAGAAGGTAATTCATCTGCTAGATGTTCGCCAAAACTATGATCCTCGTCGAATTGATTGGCATGACAGGCCTTGCAAAGATTTTGTTCACTCTGCACCAACTGCATAGGCTGATTACTGCCATGGCCTTTATGGCAAAGCAAACATTTATCCGCCGCAACCTCAGGGTGTGGCTGCTGAATGCGCTCGCCGTGATCCTTGTGGCAGTTGTTACAGGATTTGGCCTGAGTGGCAAGGGCGATGGGTTCGTCGGGGTTATCGTGGAAGCTGGGATGACAATCCACACAGCGGCCTTCGACATAAGGCTGGTGGGGATGGATAAAGGCGTCGGGTTCTGGGAGATCGTCGTGGCAGGTCTGGCAGGTCTCACCCTCAACCTGCGCCGGCTCATCGGCAGGCAGATGTGGATCGTGGCAGGCACTACATTGCAGATCTGTACCCCTGGCATGTTTAGGGAAACTGACCGTAGTATCCACTTGGTCTTCGTGGCAGGTACCACAGAGTCTGGGCTGCGACTGCTGCAACATGGCCGGGTGCCGGGTGCCGTGGGGCTCATGGCAGAGATTGCACTCGCCGTTGGCGCCATGAGGTTGCGCATCGCCAAGCGCACCATCCTCTACCTCTGCATGATCCGCGTCGCCATGGCATTCCATACAGAGTGCTTGTGGGGATGCCAACAGCCGCGAATCCGCAGCCGATCCGAAGTGGGGGGCTGTAGGATCATGGCAATCATGGCAATCCACAGCTTTTGCGGTAAATTGCCCGTGCCCGTTGCTATCCCAGTAGCGGTCCTTTGCTGGGGCCGCTGTACCATGTAAAGAGCCTGGCTCTGACCAGTTATGACAGCCCAGACAATCGCTGATGGGCCCACCATCCTCCCACACCGCCTTGGCTTCCTGCACGCCTTCTTCACTACCATGGCAGGAACTGCACACATCGGTATCGGCCAGCCGTTTCCAATCAGAGAAGTCAACACGAGCATTGCGATGTCCGCGGTCGTCGAAATCTTCGACAGGTTGATGACAGTTCGTGCAGGCTATGTCAATGTCCTCTTCAAAGTGGCGTTCATGCGCGCCTGTTTCTGGGGGTGTGCCATGGCAAACAGTGCAACTGACGGGAGCGAGTGTAAAGCCGGCGTCATGGGGATGACATTCTGTACAATCCCGATCTTCAAAATGCTCCTGGCTGGAGGCGGCGCTATGGTACTCGGTGGTTGTATGACAGGTATAACATATCCCCGCGGGCACCTCCCCGAAATCCGTTTCGTCAAATTCCACAGGTTTCTCAGCGATCGTTTCCTGTATGAGTGCGGCATTGGTGGTCAGGCCGTGCGGTTCGTGGCAGGCCGCACATTCTGCTTCTTGATGTGTCTCCACCGTTTCGTGACAATCGAAGCAGGCCTGCTTTGGATCAGGCGCCTCCGTATGCGGCTGATGGCATGCAGTACACGAAACAGTACCGGTGCTGTAATTGCCATGGGGATCGAAATCAGGCCCTTCCTGCGCCGCGACGTTTATGACTACGCCACTTGCCGTAGCCAGGAAGATAAACATCAGTAATAATGCTATGAGTGTAAGTGCCGGCCTTTTCAAGTCAGTTTTGCTTCCTGAAACGTGTAATGTGGCTTGACTTTCACTTGCTTCTTGGGGTTGGGAGCTGGAATGTGTGACAACTCAGGCAAAGAGCATCACCAGTATTGAACAGATCAGCTTTGTGGTCGCTGCCGTGGGGGCTGTGACAACTGATACAAGACAATTCATCACCACTGACCGGATGGAACCCATGTGGCAGATCGCTGTGGCAGGTTTCGCACAGGGCATTGGTGTTACTGATCAAAAGGCTATCGATATTGCCGTTGTGTGGTTCGTGGCAGGCGGCGCATTGGTCGCTTAATTCTGATGCGTGTTTGGTTGTACGGAATGTGCTAGCTTGTTCAGTATGACATTCACCACAGAGCCTACCGGCCGATGTGGTCAACAATGCTGGATGCCGGCTGCTGTGAGCCACATGGCAGGAAGAGCATTCTCCTTCTGAAACCGGCTCATGTTGGATGCGGCCGCTGCTGAGGTTATGGCATGAAGTACAGTCTTCTACTGCTGCCAGGCTCGTGACGGTTTGACCATGAAACTCGCTATGGCATTCGCTGCACTCGCCCACCATGACCGGTTCATGGGTGCTAACTGCACGGGTTACCAGCACGTCATCATGGCATTCATCACAGGCCTGCGCCACTAGCTCGCCATTGACTTTGGGTTGGTGAGGTGAATGGCAGGTGGTACATGCGGGCAAATCAGCTGCCTTGTGTCCGCCAAAAGTCTTCTTCTCGTCAAACTGGTCCTCGTGACAATTCTGGCAGATCATCTCCTCACTTTGCACCAGTTGTTGAGGATGGTCACTGCCATGGCCGTCATGGCAGAGCAAACACTCGCCTGTTGCTACCTCCGGATGAGGTTGGTGTATGGTTTCGCCATGATCCTCGTGGCAGCTATTGCAGGACTGCGCCTGGCTGGCGGCAAGCATCGGTCTGTCGGGGTTCTCGTGGAACGAACTGTGGCAATCAGCGCAGCGGCCCTCGACATAGGGCTGGTGGGGAAAAGCAAAGGAGTTGGGATCAGGTAGATCGTCGTGGCAGGTCAGACAGGTAGCTCGTTCAACCTTGGCTGCTTCGGAAACGGGATCGTGCGGGTCATGGCAACTGCTGCACTCGAGGTCGGTATCCTCCGTATGTGCGGCAAAACTTTGGGTGGGATCCAGCTTCTCTTCATGGCAGGTTGCACAGAGTTCCGCTTCAGTCTGACGCAACATCGCCGGATGTTCCGAGCCATGCGAGAGGTGGCAGAGGTTACACTCGCCCGCTGCCAGATCGGGATGGGGTTGTTCGACGGCCACACCATGATCGTCATGACAGGAATTACAGGTCTCCGAGACCGAAGCGACCAGCAAATTGGGATAACCGCCGGCATGTGACACGTGGCAACTGCTGCAATCGCCCTCTGCGAAGGGGGCATGCTGGTGCGCAACCGGAAAATCCTTGTCGGGGATATCCTGCCAGTGGCAGTCGCGACAGACGGCCTCTTCTTCGCCCCACAGCTGTTTGGGATCAGATCCACTCAGATCGTGGCAGGCCCCACAGGCTCCATCTCCAAAGGGCTGATGTATGAAATCCAGGCTCTCGACAGGAGCCGGCCCTAAACCTACGTCTGCGGCACTGGGTGGCGGTGTGGGCTCGACAAAAGGTGTCGGTGTGAGCGTAGGGGTGGGGGTGGGATCGGCTGACGCAGAGCGGCGGCAGCTATTGAGCAGGAATAGAGCAACGACGACAAACAGAATCAATATGATAAGAAGGGTGGGAAATCGGCGCCGGTGCATCAAATGGGACATAGTGCTCTGTGAGAAGGACAATGAAGAGATGTGTAAGCATTATAAAGCCTGCATGAGTCAATGGCTATGATACATATCAGGTTTGTGAGTGTGTCGTGAGAAAATTATGCCTCATTTTGTATCTTAGATCGCAATTTGCGGAAGACGATAGACGATGGTTAATCGTAGCAGGGTGAGGTCACTATCGTCTATGATCTGTCGTCGCTCGTCATTTGAGTATGAAAAAAGACAACCGGGCGCCTGGAAGACGCCCGGTTGTATGGTGTAGACAGGGTGGGGAGTAGAGCGGTTCTACTCGGGGCGATTCTTGCCGTCGGTCAAACCATCTGCGTAATCAGAGGATTCCATATCAGCCAGATTATCGTACAGAGCCTGGATGACGTACTTGTTGTTGTGAGCGAAGCCGCCTGGATCTTTCAGCGCGTACTGGTAATTGTAAGCTGCACGTGCCAGGCGTGGTGTCCAGGTGCTGTACCGATTGTCGTAATTTGCTTCGCCATCATCGCACACCCCGTTTTCGTTGGTGTCCTTAAACCAATATGGGTAAGAGTGCGAATCGTAGCAGATCGCATCGGTGTCTGGGTGAGCGCTCGCGTAGGTTTGTATGCCTGCATAGACCGCGTCAGCCATGCCCATCAACTCGTAGTAAACGCCTTCATCCGTATCGCCGTCGCCATCATAGTCGGGCGTTGTTACGGCGGGTCCGCCACGAATATTCTTCAGATCATCGGGGCTGTTGATGGGAGCGTGGCAGGTATTGCAGGCTTGATACTCGACCTCGAGCACGTGCGAGTTATGGCAATCTGTGCAGGTGCCGAACGAGCTGCTGCCGAAGGGATGCATATTCTGCCCCACATAGGTCTCGCCTTCATACTCGTAGATGCCATTCGTCACGTTGCCGAACAGGGTAGCACCGGCAGCGAAGTAGTGGATGTTGTGGAACTTAACGCTGCTCGCTACCTCGTCATCGCCAATGCCTTCGCTATCATCATCAAGCTGAGCGCCGGTTGAGCGGCCTTGGTGGCATTGGATACAGAGGTTGCTGTCGAAGTTACCATCTTTCTCCAGGCTGACCTCCGCACCGTTGGGGAAGGTGGCATCCTCAAACACGTAACGGGCAGGGAATTCTGAGACATTGTGGCAGGTGTGGCACTCCATTCCGTTGGAAGCCTCTTGCGTAATGCTTACGCCTTCCTCAAGTAGGAAAGGTATACCTTCAGCCGAGTGACATTTGCTGCAACTACCACTGACCTCGTACTCATCCTCATCCCAGTGCCGCCAGGCTTCTTCCGAACCGGCGAAGTGGCCGGGATCGATGCGCATGGCCGTGGACATATCGACCTTGTTGGTAATGGCCTCATTCAAGTCGTCGGTGGAGTCGTGCAACAACTGGATGATGTATTTGCCATTGTGACCGTGTTCGCCAGGATCTTTCATAGAGACCTGGTAATTGTAGACAGCCTTTGTCAAGCGGGCTGTCCAGGAAGCGTATCTTTCACCTTGATCGTCGAACCAGTAGGGATAACTATGTGAATCGTAGACGATGGGCGTACCACTGACTTCGACACCGTACTCCTGAATTGCCGTATACAGTTTCTCTTCCAGGCCCTTGATCTCGTACCAGATACCTTCCGTCATGTCGCCATCGCCATCATAGTCGGCCAATGATCCGGCCATGCGGATGTCCTTCAGATCTTCTGTGGTGGTTACACCTTCGTGGCAGGTTGCACATTCATTTAGTTTCAACTCGAGGGTGTGCATGTCATGGCATTCATAACACTGATCGTAGGATTCGACGTGTCGGAAGTTGACATCGTAGGCCATGCCATCGTATTGATAACCGCCAAGGACCAGGCCGCCATATTGCGTCGCAGCCGCGGCATAGTAGTGGATGTTCGAGAAGCTCAGGTTCTCACTAACCGTATCGACATCTTCGGTCATACCCGCATCCTCGATCTTGTCATCAACCGTAAACTTCGAGGAACGGCCCTGATGACATTCCATGCAACGTGACTCATCGCCAAGATGCTCGATGGTGACACCGGAAGGGAATGTGACGCTGGTCTTAGTCAGGGTGACGTCGTTGTGGCAGGCCACACACTCGATGGTCGAACCAACAAGGGCCGGCTCGTTGACAACACCTGCTTCAGAACCGTCGGCTCCCAAGAAGTCCTCATAACCGGGTGTGCTGTGACATTTGGCACAACTCGTGGAAATCTCGCCAGGCGGGTTCTCTTCGTCATCCCAGTGGCGGAAGGCTTCCGCCTCTTCGTCATTATGCGGCGAAAAAGCCCAGTCGGTGTAGAAGGGGATCTCGACCACGGGGGCGCCACAAGGTGTGTACTGATAAGGTAAAAATACTGTGTACGGCAACGGATCATCTTCTTGCAGAGCCGTTTCCAGGCAGATGGGCTCAAAACCGGCTGCCTGAGCTGGTTGTGGGCTGACTACCAATACCAGCGCAAAGACAAATGCCAGTGCCAGTATAGGAATGCCCAGAAGTAAATATCTTCGGTTCATTGAAATTCCTCCTCGAACTATGAATGATGAGAAGATTTGATTGAAACCCCAGTGAGAGCCTCAGTGATTTATGCATCAGGTGCATCATATACACCTTATTGCACTACAATACCAGAGTTGAACAGTATCATTAAGTAAATGATAGCAGAATTAACATAAACCCGATATGATCTAGATCAGGTTAGGAGAAGATTAATTCAGTCCAATGCAATGGGGGAAATTACGCAGTGAATCATAACAATGATTGATAATGACCTCGATCAATGCTGTATCCGAACTGGTAGCAGTGTCAAATATCCATCAGACTCACAAGCCAGGCGCCTCACCAGCGCCTGGCTTGTGAGTGTCGGTTGGGTTCAGATGTGGCAGGAGCGATTACTTAGGGTCGGTCCAGGCCGGTCATATCGTGGCCTAAGTTCTCCAGACCATCAAAGAGGACTTGGAGCACGTACTTGGGGTTGTGGGTGAAAGCGCCGGGGTCATTGCTTTCGTATGTCAGGTAGGCATAGTTGTACGTTGCTCGCAGTAGCTTCGGCGTAAACATGTTGTACCGGTTACTCCGATCGCCTTCATCCCCGTCAAGCTCGCCGTTGCAATTCGTGTCGATAGCGTAGCGACTGCCGTTAGCGACAATACACGTACCGGCCGTGGTCTCGGCATACGCCTTGATATCCGTGTACAGCAACTCGGCTAAACCGTCGATCTCGTGCTTGACACCCTCGACAGTACCATTTCCATCCCAGTCGGTACTGCTCATGTTGATATCCTCGAAAGCCGTCGCACCATGGCAGCCTGTACAAGTGTCGGCCTTGACGCCAGACTGTGATTGTTATGGCATTCTGCGCACGAATCGACCATTGACAAGTGGGTGAGGGCGCCTTTGTAAGTCTTGCCTTCATATTCAGGTAGTGGTTATATATTAACTGATAGGACACCATTCTGTGTTGTAATAGTGGAGGTATAATAGGAGTACCGCCTCATGGAAGCTATCAGATTTAGAAAATGACAGTGTTTTTCGCA
>PIVW01001470.1 GCA_003353825.1 Chloroflexota bacterium | reverse complement strand
ACTAACCTAGCACCCATAACGCCAGATGAAACCAACCCAAACGATGAGTCAGCCTCATCGCTCAGGCCACCATACTATTGGTGTACCAGCTGGCCATTCTTGACCACCTCAAGGCACACTCCTACGCCATATGAGTAGGCTAATGCCGCTGGTGTCGTGATATCCCACAAACAGAAATCGGCTTGCATCCCTTCGGCTAATACGCCGACACTATCCTCGATCCCTAATGCCTTAGCGGCATTGCGAGTCATACCTGCAAGTGCTTCTTCTGGTGTCAGGCGGAACAGAGTGCAACCCATGTTGAGCATCAATAGACTCGAGCAGAGTGGCGAGGATCCCGGGTTATAGTCGCTGGCAAGTACCATAGGCACCTTGTGCTTGCGCAGCAGATCGATTGGTGGCATCTGGGTTTCACGCAGGAAGTAGAAGGCGCCCGGTAGCAGGGTGGCACAGGTGCCACTGTTGCTCAGGGCTATAACGCCGGCTTCATCGAGATATTCGATATGATCCACCGACTTGGCGCCTAGTCTGGCGGCCATCGCCGAGCCTCCCAGATTAGAGAGCTGCTCCGCGTGAAGCTTAATATCGAGTCCGGCATCTTTCGCCGCAGT
>PIVW01001469.1 GCA_003353825.1 Chloroflexota bacterium | reverse complement strand
ACCGCAGCTTGGCTGTAATACCAAAGACCATTAATAATGTTACATTTGATGACAGAAAATCGTCTTCTGGCAAGGCGCATCTCGAAGGGCGATGTTGTTCATCGGCCAAGAGATGCAACGCTGTCCTGGGGGCGATTTTCACATCAGCGAAGGCCAGATTTACCTGGACTTTGGACATCGTTGCGATCAGCTTGTGGTACTGGTACCATCTCACCGCTCGCGCCTCGCCAAAGTCCAGGTAAATTCCGGTCAAATGGGTCATTATTAATGGTCTTTGGTATAACCTGCCGGCGCGAGCGCCTCTCACAGGAGTCTTTAGGATAATGGCAACAAAATCTGAAAAAGTCCCGATTCCGGAAGCGGGCCTTGAAGCTGGCAGTGGCGCGGCCCCCGCCATGAAGATATTGGGCCAGTATCTGAAAGATATGTCGTTTGAGAACCCAAACGCCCCCCAGTCCCTTAGTAGCCATGACAGCCCGCCGCAGATCGAAATTTCGGTCAATGTCAACGTCCGGACGATTGGCGAAGGCGACTATGAGGTTGAACTGCAACTCGCCGTGAAGGCCGCTGGTGAAGAGACGGCTGTATTCCTGGCGGAAATAGAATATGCT
>PIVW01001468.1 GCA_003353825.1 Chloroflexota bacterium | reverse complement strand
CTGTACGGTTCATGGCATCTATTCGGAAAGGACACACAGAACTCAGGTAGCTTAGTTTGGAAGGTGGAACATAGGCATGCCTATGGTGATACTGCGCCAAAAGACTATTCATTCGGCCCACTTGGCTATGTTGGTGCAATTGGCCCTGCATACAGTGACCAAGGGTTCCGTGTTACGGACTTAAATTGGAAGCAAAAAATCAACGATGGCAAAGGCACTATTGTTGTCGGTTGGCAGGATGTAACGAACTATGCGGATGTTTACGCTCTAGCAAGCCCATGGTCTGGCTTTACTAACCTAGCATTTTCGACAGGCTCTGGTGCGATGGGCTTACCTGATGACGGTGTATTGGCCCTTTCTGCCGGTCATATGCTAGGCGAATATTTTTATGTGGTCGGTGGTATCGCCGATGCAAATGGTCAGTCAGATGACATTTTTGATGGCTTTGATACCGCTTTTGGTAGCGATGCGTCTTACTTCACCACTCTGGAATTAGGCTGGACGGCTTCGCAAGAGCAGATCTACACCGATAACTTCCATGTGACTTTCTGGGATTTTGGTGACGATACGCGCCACAGCAATAGCCTTGCTGCGGAAGGTGGCTCGGGCGT
>PIVW01001467.1 GCA_003353825.1 Chloroflexota bacterium | reverse complement strand
CCAAGGGAGGTTTTACCCTGTTTGGAGTCGGTATTGATTACCACTCCTGGTGCTGGGAGGTAACGAATATCGAAACTAGGGTTTAGATCCAGGAGGGAACGCCATTCCCGTGAATCACCAAAATACAGGTAGGAAACATTCCGCCACTTATCTGTGTTCCTCCAGACCCTTCTATCACCTGTTTTCATAACCAGCCTCAATCCTGTAGATGTTCTTACCTTTGAATATGTTCTTTCCAATCACCTTGGCCATTGGGTCTAGCAACGCATTACCAATTCCTAACCAACGACGTTGTGCCATTTTCTTTGTTCCATTTTGGTGGAACGGACCGTAGTTTACAGTTTTTGCGATGAAGTCCATAGGCGTTTTGCCTGTTTTGAACTTCGTTGTGTCCTGCATTTCTCCTGTTCTACGCAAGATTGGCCAATTACCTGTGGGTGGCCTACGAGGCTTCCACGGTTTTAGAGTGACAGGGTCCCTTTGCTTCGGCCAGTTCTCACGGTTATAGTTCTCAACAAGTTCATTGAGTTCCCTCTTTGACGATTTCCACCAGTCTTGATTGACCTTAGGGACAGTGAGAGTGAGTTTGAACTTGCTCATTTCTTGGAACCT
>PIVW01001466.1 GCA_003353825.1 Chloroflexota bacterium | reverse complement strand
AAACATACTTTCAAAGCCCTTGGCGAAAAACAATGGCAACAGGTTGGCAATAGGGAGTCCTATAATTTCAATCGCACGGTTGCCCTCAAGTTACTCAAGATTTGGGGGAGGGTACATGCCAAGAAACGGGCTAAGGCCGATGCTGACAACCCGCCAAGTGATGGCGATGATGGGGAGGCAGAGGGCGACGATGGTAATGTGGTTAAACTCGAACCACAATTAGATGACGATAACGACAAACTCGATGATGAGGAGTTCGAGGTCAAGGTTAACGGCGAGATGTTCAGAATAGGCCGGAGGGATCATCAACAGCCTGTTATAGGTTCCTCTGTCGCTGAGTTGGCATTTGCCGGTAACGTGGTGTCGCGCAGGACGAGCAGAACGAGACTGGCTGGACCGGACTACCTGCCAGCTGTCTCGCCCCTGTGAGCCACGCTATCTATAGACTTCCTCCTCAACCGTTGGCCCCCCTTGTTTCGGCAAATCTTATCTGCACAGTCTACGGTATCTGCGCTTTTTCTTCTTATTCGTGGGTACGGGTCCATAGCAAATAGCCGGTCTCACTCGTTTGGCCGCTACAACTTCTTTGTGGCGCACCTGCACTTTGGTGTT
>PIVW01000717.1 GCA_003353825.1 Chloroflexota bacterium | reverse complement strand
ATGAGGCGTTAGCTGGCAAACATGTGCTTTTTTGCGGTATTGAACGTGTGCGAACCAATGCTGATCATGATCAACAAGCACAATTTGACGATTTGGGCCGTGTGGAGCAGCTCGATCCCGCCTTTGATGGTCGCCTCTATGACTACGGAGACGCCGTGCGTGGCGATCTGGAAGTCGGCGAATGCGGAGAAGATAGTCCCATCCATCGTACGGTGATGACGGCCTGGGACAATACGGCACGACGCGGAACCAACGCGCATATCGCCCACGGCGCCACGCCCGAGTTGTATCGGGAATGGCTGCAGGGCGTGCTCGAGCAGGAGATGGACGACAACCCGAGATCCGAGTCGTTGGTGTTCATCAACGCCTGGAACGAATGGGCCGAGGGCGCCGTGCTCGAGCCCGACGAGCACTTCGGTCATGGCTTCCTGGACGCCACGCGATCCGCTGTGCAGCGGGTCCAATCGCAGCACGAAGCCGCCGATGACTGAAGCCCTCCTGCCGAGCGGCGTTGGTGGATCGACCGCGGGGTCTTGGCGATCAAGAACCCGTACCCTGGCGCTATGCGAGGTAGAGGGGCCACCATTTCGGCATGAAATCGAGAGTGCGTCCCAAGTACGAGAGGAGAAAGTGAATCTTCCGCGATCGACTGTCTTGTCTTGCCGCTCCACTGCACGACGCTCCGGCTTCAGCTCGCTCCCAGACGCTTCATCATGCCATGAGCTGCGTCGAAGAGTGCCGTTGCCCCGCCCTCGGGCCCGGGTGCGGGCGCGTAGATCTTGTGGTCGGGTGTGACACGCATGCCCGAGCGAGCCTGGGTGAGTAGCTGAACCAGGCGGCGCGGATCGATTTGGCTGCTCTCCGCCAGCGAGAGCATGATCTCTGCATCGCGTAAAGCCATGGTGTTTTTGGTGACAAGACCGGCAGGGGTCAGTTGATCCCGCAAAACCATGAGCACGCCACGAGTAAGCTGGTAGCGTCCTTCGGCAGGTTGGTAGGGATCGGTCGCCGTGCCGATGTGCACTTTCTCTCGTCGCCAGGTGGGGCGACGTAAATCAGCTCTCAGTGCCTGCACCAGATTTCGCTTGACAAATACGGTTTGCGAAAATCCTGCACCCGGGTCAAGCTCCAGAAATTCGTGCGTATACCGAGCGTAACAGTATACACAACCATGTTTGCATCCCCGGTAAGGATTTAGCGACCATTTCATATCTGGCATGTAGGCGTTGTTGACGCGAGTGAGCGCCGCCTTGACGTTGATCTCGATATAGCGCGTGCTATCATTAGAACATTTGTTCATAAACCTATTGTAATTAGAGCATGCGTTCTTGTCAAGGGCGAAAAAGATATGAGAAAGATCAGTTCCATAAAATGGTTTTTCTGCTACACTAGTGGGAGATGAAGAGATATTCGTGGTTACTGGCATCCACCTTAAGCAGACCCAATGCATTCGTGCTCGCAATGGGTCTGCTTAAGGTGGATGCGGTAGGAATGCTCAGATGGCCGCACATCGGCAACGCCGGCCGAGTTAGCTCAGACAATGAGATCGGAACCGAACATCTATTTATCTCCCCCAGCGAAGGCGGTGGCCACACTGTGATCGCAGACACCAAACTGCTATTCCAAGCGGAGGATGGCGATCCTGGAACTACCAACACGAGTCGGCGTCTTAAATCTGCGTCGTGGGGCAGTGCTCTCAGCAGATACGATCCGGAGGCGGAACGATTCAACCATTTTCGACACAGCTCCGAAGACCCCTCCAGCCTCAGCAGCAATTACATCATGACCATGTTGGAAGATAGCACGGGCTCGTTTTGGGTGGGGACCAGCGGTGGTGGTTTGAATCTCTTCGATCGAAATAAGGGATCATCCGTGCGTTACCAACACAACCCTCTGGACCCCAGTAGCCTCAGTAATAATACCGTTGTAGCAATATACGAGGACAGCCAAGCAACACTTTGGATTGGCACTACCCAAGGGTTCAACCGTTATGATCGGGAGCACGACCAGTTTGTGCGCTATTATCCCGGCGGTGATGACAACCTGGAACCTGAGCAGATCACATCCATTCTCGAAGATCGCACAGGGCTGCTGTGGATTACGACGGCGGGCCATGGCCTAATCAAATTCGACCGAAATACAGAGGTGTTTACACATTTCACCGAAAAAAAAGGGCTTGCAGACGATATCGTTTATGCAGTATTGGAAGATGATCAGGGGTACCTGTAGCTTAGCACTGATCGTGGACTCTCGAAGTTTGATCCGGCCTCCGAAACTTTCAAGAATTATAGTGTGAGTGATGGTCTGCAAGGGTACGAGTTTTCCTTGGGAGCGGCCTATGAGAGCCGTTCTGGCCAAATGTATTTCGGTGGTATCAATGGTCTCAATGCTTTTTATCCCACCCTTATCAATACCTTCGCCATTTTGAGGGAATATGCCTAAGTTGCAGCCTACAATACCTTCAGCGTGGCAAATTCAAATAATTTATGATTTTCTCAGGATTCCTCCTGAATTTTCTTGAATTTCG
>PIVW01000185.1 GCA_003353825.1 Chloroflexota bacterium | reverse complement strand
GGCATCAGGAATACGTGGCAGTGATTTTCTGTTCAGGTGCTCACTCCCTGAACCCGCATATAGTAGCATTCTAAGGAATCATACTGCATGTTGTGGTTACAAACTAGCACCATTGGTTACCCAAACTATCGAAATGCTCAATTACCAATCTCATTTTACGATACTAAAGAAATTTAGCAGAAAACGTGCCATTTGGTTTATCCCTTTACTGATCATTCCTGCATTGCTTTTCCTGTTACAATCAGGTTTCCTTATCACACAGGATGGACATTTTCATGTATATCGCCTTGCGGCATTGGCAAAAGCCTGGACAGAAGGTGTACTGTATCCGAGACTTTTTCCTGCATTTGGCTTTGACTATGGCCACGCAGTCTTAAATTTCTATTCTCCCCTGAGCTACTGGCCTGGCGCTATTATCACATTTATCGGTTTCAGTCCTGCTACCGCTCAAAAAATAATTATTGCTATTAGTCTTCTCCTGGCTGCGTTGGCGATGTATGGCTTTGTGCGATACTTATGGGGAACGATTGCTGGGCTTATAGCCGCGATGGTCTACACCTACTTTCCTTATCATCTTGCAGATATCTATGTGCGCGGCGCGTTTCCCGAGCATTTCGCGTTTATTTTCCCCCCTCTGATTTTTTGGGCCTATACAGTTGCCTTTCGACGCTCCAATTACCGCCCTCCCCTATTATGGGGTAGCTTAGCCCTGGCCGGATTGGTTTTTACACACAACCTAACTACAGTAATTCTGGTTCCACTATTGATCGCTTATTTTGTACTTATGGCGTTAGTAACAGGGAATTGGCGACGATTATTGGCCGTACTGGGTTCATTACTATTGGCAATGGGTCTGAGTTCAGTGTACTGGTTACCTGTTCTGCTCGAGAGCACTTCTGTGGGCATCGCTTTAGGCCCATCATACGGCTACGAAAATCATCTATTAACTCCAACAACATTAGTTTCCAAGTTTTTTTCATATCGCTATTTTGATACTGATGGTTTCTCATTGGTATATCCTTTGAGTTGGTTTACAATTTTTTTACTAATCACTGTTATGTTTACGTTCTTAGTGTATTGGTTAAAGGGAAAGTTGCTTGAAAAAAACACTCCGATTCTGGCTTACTTCATTCTTTTTTCTTGGTTTACTGTTTTTATGATCACGACTGCCTCACTATTTGTCTGGCATCCCTTGACGCCGATCATCGGTCACCTGCAATATCCTTGGCGTTTTCTTGCACTCACAGCTTTGGGATTGAGTGTGGCAGTAGGGGGAATCACTAAGCTTTTACCGCGCTCCATGAGATTATATTGGGGAGGACTAGTATTCTTTATCTACCTAATTGTTGCCATACCTTTCCTCCCTCAACGTACCTTTGATTTTCAAATTTCTGATATATGGTCACCCCAAAGGATGTGGGATGAGGATGCATTTTGGGGGCAAGTCGGAGCGACTGCAACAGGCGAGTTTTTACCTCTGACGGTGAAAGAACAGCGATGGGCTTTGGGGCGTTCTCGTGAAGGGGCCGTTGACGGTGTAGCCCCCTCTTCCATTCCTGACATTACCCTGACCAATATCAGTTACGATAGCCTTTCCGCAACGATCGAAATCGCTAATTCCATGCAGATCCGCCTCCATCAGTTCCACCTCCCCGGCTGGAATGCGCGTATTGATGGTAAACCCGCGGATACTTATCCGACTGGAGAAATGGGTCTAGTTACCGTTGACGTTCCTGCAGGCCAGCACGAAATAGCTTTTGCATTTGGCCGAACACGCGCTCGTACAACTGGAGTGATTTTGGCCATAGGCGCGGCACTTATTTGGATATTTGTAGCATGGCGATGCAGTACAGATGATCGAAAACTAAGAATCGCTGCTATTTCACTTCTTGTCCTTACTGGGTTATTCATGTCCAATAGTCTGGGGCTTGGGAAGAAGCATCATACACCAAGGCCTGTACAGGTTCAATTGGATGATGTTGCCGTCCTACTTGCAAGTGACGCGCAGCTTGCGCGCTTTCCCGATACATTAAAGGTAACGCTTTATTGGTTTGCTTTGCGTGATTCGGCAACCGACTATAAAGCATTTGTCCACTTATTGGATGGAGCAGGACAAGTGATTGCTCAACATGATGGCGATCCCGTTGGCGGCTATACACCTACAACCCGCTGGCGATCTGGGGAAATCGTGCGCGATGTCCATTTCATTCCCCTACCGCAAGAAATGAACACCGGAACCTATACCATAAAAGGAGGTCTTTATGAACTGAGTGAAACTCCACGAAATCTTGCTACCGATCCTCCGGCACTTGATGACCGGGTGGATGTAGGTGTTATTGTTCTGCCGCAGTAAAGACCTTATGCTAAGATTTCTCTTGTCTCTAGGATCGGCGCGGAATATCGAAGTATGAGTGAGCGGCATACTTTCTTCAGACTAATCACAGTGCGGCCACATCTATCAAATCGGCTGTGGTGGATTCTCCTTCTTCTTTTAACGGTTCCTGTCCTGCTTCCTCTTGTTCGATCAGGTTTTTTCGTTTCCGATGATGGTCTATTCCACATCTATCGCATCGAAGCCCTGGCCAATGCCTGGAGCCAGGGTGTGTTGCATCCCCGTCTTTTCCCTGATTTTGGATTCGGTTACGGGCAGGCAATCCTCAATTTTTACTCGCCGCTGAGCTACTGGCCGGGTGCAGCTACCTCCTTGTTGGGCAAAGATCCTGTTGTTGCCACGAAGGTGGTCATCGCTACAGGCTTTATTCTGGCGGCGACGGCGATGTTCGGTTACGTACGCAGACTGTGGGGACCGTGGGCGGCGCTCCTTGCTGCCGTGGCTTACACCTATTTCCCCTATCACATCGCTGATGTCTATGTGCGTGGCGCCATTCCCGAACACTTCGCCTTCATCTTTCCGCCACTGATCCTGTGGGCGTACACTTCGGCCATGAAAGACAAGCAACCGGCTCCCAAATTTCTGTGGGGGACCTTAGCTTGGGTCGGTTTGGTTCTGACTCACAATCTCACGGCGTTACTCATGGCGCCAGTGACCATCGCATATCTTCTAGTGTTGGCATTTATCACAACACGCTGGCAGCGTTTATGGGCAGCGCTCGGCTCCCTGATCCTGGCTGTGGCCATGAGCGCCGCTTACTGGTTGCCCGTTCTGGTCGAGAGTTCAACAGTGGGCCTGGCCTTGGGGCCATCTACCGGATACGAAAATCATATGCTGGTCCTGGGTGAACTGATAGGGCGCTCACTCCTATATATCTATCGAGATGAAAATGGCTTTGCCCTTGTCTATCCTGTGAGTTGGCTAACGGCGGCATTGCTGCTGTGTGTCGCTGGTCTGATTGTCGTGCGTTGGCGACAGCGGCACTTGCCCTCAGAGAGCCCGATTTTGATCTTTCACACGATTTTATCCTTGCTCTCACTGTTTATGATCACCAGCCTATCCCTGATACTTTGGTATCCTCTCACTCCCGTTCTCGGCCATTTGCAATATCCCTGGCGTTTTCTACTTCTAACTGCCATAGGAAGTAGTGTAGCAGTTGGCGGACTAATTATCTTACTACCTAAAATACGGCCTGTTATCTTGCTGGCCGGCGTGACCGTGATTTCCATGATGGTCTTCTTGGTCGGCATGCCCTTTGACGTGCTCGATATTTCGCCGGCTGAAGCCAGAACTCCACAACGTATGTGGGATGAAGATGCCGCAGCCGGACAAGTTGGTGCAACCTGGACGGGTGAGTTTCTGCCGCTGACTGTCACCGAACAGCGCTGGGCGTTGGGGCGACGGCAAGAGGGCGCTGTCGACGGCAATGCCATATCACCCCCTAATGTTCAACTCGAAGAAGTGGGCTATGGCCGCCTGACAGCCCGAATCAAATCAGCTGTCCCCCTGAACCTGAGCCTTCATCAGTTCGCGCAACCAGGTTGGAATGTGCTGGTGGATGGCCAGCCAACCCGGGTCTCTCCCTCCGGCGAGATGGGCCTACTCTCTGCAGCTATCCCGGCCGGCACACACATGGTCGAACTCACGTACGGACGTAGCCCTGCTCGGATTGCGGGCGGAATACTCTCAGTATTGGCCGCCGTTATCTGGATAATCCTTGCCTGGCGATATGGCAAAAGTCGCGGTTGGTTAAGAGTTGCAGCCATTGGCCTCCTCATCATCACCTTAGTTCTTGTTCTTAACAACCTTGGTGTAGGGCGACAAACACAGAGCCCACAACCATCCCAAACACAGTTCGATGACGTTGCCCTGTTGATCGGCAGTGAGACTGGACCCGTAGCCGGTGAGTCAGATCTCGAAATATCGCTGTACTGGTTTGCCCTACGGGAGATGGCAACAGATTATAAGGCATTTATCCATATCGTCGATGGCGCGGGCCAGGTAATCGCTCAGCACGACAGCCATCCGGTAGGTGGATATACACCCACCAGCCGTTGGCAACCCGGCGAGATCATCCTCGATCGCCACGTCGTTTCTCTACCGTTCGACCTGCCTCCTGGCGAATACAAGCTCAAGGCCGGATTATACGAGTTACAGGAAAGCGCATTCCGTAACCTTTCGACCACCCCCCCAACCCCGGACAACCGTGTCGATTTGGGGAGCCTGACACTACCTTGAACTATCCCAGACCACCTGCCAATCGTTCGATTACCGTCATATTACTCCTTTTCCTTCTTTCAGCCATCGGTTACTCTATTATCGTACCCCTTGGTGAAGGTCCGGACGAAGCCGATCATTATGCCTATACCCGTTATATCGGGCTCAATCGCAGCCTGCCCGAAGGCCCTACCGTCACACAAGGCAAACACCCCCCCCTCTATCATGGTCTGGCTGCAGCGCTAACTGCCTGGACCGGGCTGGACTTCGACTTTCTACGCTCGAATCCTGACGCCTTTCCTCCAAGACCTGGCGCCCCTCCGAATTTTTTTGTTCATACTACGCTTGAGGCCTTTCCCTGGGAGGGTGGTGCACTGGCCTTGCACCTGGCCAGGTTCCTCTCGATCATTTTCGGCGCGGTCACTGTATGGGCTACCTTTATGCTTGGGCGAGAGCTGTTCCCGGAACGTCCCGAAATCTGGGTTGCCTCCGCCATCTTTCTGGTTGGTCTACCGGGCTACCTTGTCATTAGTGGTGTCATGAACAATGACAATGCTGCCGGCGCTTTCGGAGCCCTTGGCTTGTTTGTATGCGCCTGTATTTTAAGTCGTGGTATCACAGCGCCCAGGTCAGTGCTCTTGGGGATCATCTATGGCCTGGGTTTACTTTCGAAAGTGGGGACATTAGCCCTGTGGCCGTTAGCTATCTTGGCGATTATAGGCGCGCTTTGGCCGAAGAAAGGACTGCGCTCGTCATGGGGAAAACTGGTGGGACACCTGGCTATCATTTACGGGCTGGGCCTACTTGTCGCTTCACCCTGGCTATTGCGGAACTGGCGTCTGTATGGCGATCCATTGGGGTGGGAGCTGGTACGAACAACAGTGGACCAACGTCTGGAACCTCTGGCCTTTTCCGATTTCATCTGGTTAGCACGAGGATTATACCAGTACCTGTGGGGGCGATTTGGACCCATAGGTCAAGCCCCCCTTCCGCAGTGGCTCTATATACTGGCTGGTATTCTCACATGCCTTGTATTGCTGGGAACGATTGCTTTCCTCTGGAGAAGTCGTCATCGAGGAACACAGTTTCTTTTTTCTATAGCTTTGTTGCTGATTGCCCCCGCTTTGGTGATCGGCAGCATCGTGCGCTACAGCTACATTGCTCTGGGCACTGATCAAGCACGACTCATGTGGCCAGCCATATCTGCTATCGCCGTATGGTTCGGCATCGGTGTATCCGGATGGGCTGATCTGCTTCAGCAGCGCCTACAACGTCAGAGCATTCTCTCCGCTTTTGGCATATTCATGGTGTTGTTCGGTTCCCTGACATTGGTTCTGATCGTCCGTCCTGCTTTCGCCCCACCAAGCCCTATTCCCTCCAATCAAATGCCATCAACTCCTGCTCTTAGCACCTTTGGCGATCATCTCCAGCTACTTAGCGCTGAGCTCCCCGAAGAGGCATTGAATGTGGGAGAATCTGTTCCACTTCAACTCGTATGGCAGAGCAGTACCCCTCTCACAACAGATTTGCGGCCCGTCGTACGCCTCTATCATAGTGATGGCTGGTTAGCAGCGGAGTGGAGTCATAGTCCCGCTCAAGGACGTTATGCAACGGATCGATGGCGGCCAAATCAAGCAATATTAGACACATACGAGCTTATACTCGATCCGGTAAGTGCTGGCACTTACAAACTTGTTGTCGGTGTACGGTTATTCCGCGGTGAATGGTTGCCGATCGATGGTGACTCAGCCGCAGAATTCTTGCCACTAGGCAACATAGTGATTCGTTGAAGTCTGAATGACGCTCAATCTTCAACCAAAATCACTTCCACCATCATTCATGGTCCAGGTTGAATACCAAGGCTTGTCTATTCGTGGCACTCTATCTATAAATCAGGGCACTGAATAAGAGCAGGCCTAGCCCCTTAAAGCGTACCATATCTATCACTTGAGACCTTTCTGATTATCTAATTGTGGGCAGGTATGATTACATGTGTAGGATGGGAGCAGGACTGCCCTAACAAAAATGCAGTCAAAGATCAGGAGTATAGAATATGTGTAATTTCTCAGCTGATCTTCCTATATTGACGAAACCCAGATCTTTGCCCAAAGCCTTGACGGTGCTTCGCAATATCTGGTCTACAGCTTAAAAAAACTGGGGCTGACGAGGATCATGCCATGATCTTGCCAAGACCAACGCCTGTACGCTTCCTAGAGGATGCGCTACAGTTTATCGATCCTTCCGTTTAGATTTCTCCACGATAATGAATACCCGAACTTTGACAGAAGCCTCAAGCTATTCCGGGCGGAATTATCCAAGTAACGTGTACATTTTTTCTGAAATAGCCTTATCCGACCTTTTTCGATGATCTTATCGCCGGCATCGATTGGCCTCGCAGCGCGATTTAGGGGCAGAGTAAGTCGTTGCTTGATATTGATGAGGTGGGTAGTTTTTAAGTATCCTTTGTTCCGCATCAGGATGATTTCGACCACCTTTGACGAGCGATTCCGCATCTCACGAACACTGTGATAGCAGCTGCCGATGTATGACGACTCTGGTCTTGCAGTTTTCACACTCAAAGCCGGAGCGAAGAGGGTACATCCCATGGCGTTTCGCTTTCAGCGTCGGGCTGCCCACGAGCTCTTCTTCCCGACGTTGCATATCCATCATAACGAGGAGTACCCCACTGCCGAATTCGACCACGAACTCGATTTTCACAGCAACAGACCGGTCCGGCGGAATCGGCAAAAACAGGTGCAGCGTTGTGACTGGCTAAGAACTGCTAGATCTGACTTGATTATGGATATCGAACGAACGCATGGAATTGTCGATGGCGAGCGATCCGTGGTAATGTTAAAATCTGTCGGTGAGGGAGAAAACAGGGACGTTGTGCTAGCTGCCTGCCCCATAGAATAGCTGCATAACGCCATCTCATTACTCGAACTCAATCCTCACCTAAACGAACTCTATTGTCAATCCTACGAAAAATGTCTTCACTAGCGAATTTAGAACATATCTGGTCTACCATCACTGAAATTGACACGCGTGCTATCCGTGAGCAGGTTCAGGCGCCATTTCGTGTGGCGATACTGGGCAGCGATACAAGTGCGGTGCATTGGCTGGTAGATACCCTGCGCACAGACCCTTTCAGCCGAATATTACTGTCACTGCCGCAAACGATTTGGGCCTATCAACTCCCTGCGGACCAGGATATAATCGACAGTGCTGCTGGTTTTGATCTGGTATTCGTGATCATGCCTGATGAAGGAAAAGATAGCGGGATGGAAGCGTCGGCCCTTCAGCAATTATCTGCGGCCAACCCGCAGCTACCTACAATAGCCATTCACATGGTCGAAGGGCACATCCTCTATGCGGATCCGCTGACAGATGCCGGAAGATACGCGACCGCCAGCGCCCAGATAGACAGATTGGCAGACGATCCGTTCGCGCAGGACATCATTTCTCGTGTATTGGCATTACTTCCTGAACGACATGTAGTCTTGGCCCACCACATGCCTGGCTTACGTCCTGCCATCACCAAGCGCCTGATCAAGGAAACGAGCATTGCAAATGCAGGCTACGCTGCCAGCACCGGCGTAGCCGAATTAGTGCCGCTCTTGTTCCTACCTCTCAATATGGCCGACGTTGTCATTCTCAGCAAGAATCAGGCGCTGATGTCCTACAAACTGGCGTTATGTTTGGGACAGGATATTGCCGTACAGGAAATGGCGGTCGAGTTAGCCGGTATCCTGGGAAGCGGTTTTATCTGGCGGGAATTGGCACGTTCGTTGGTAGGGTGGGTTCCAGGCTGGGGTATTGTCCCCAAGATCGCAATCGCCTATGCCGGAACCTATGTCATTGGCGAAGCTGTCTTCTACTGGTATGCCTATCGCCAACAACTCACAGCCGAGCGTATGAAGGAACTCTATAGGGAGGCACTGGTGGAAGGCAAAGAAAAGGCGTTAGAGTTGGTTCCCAAACAGCGTCCACAACTCAATCTGCCAGCGCTACCTCGACCCGCCCTACGCCGCCCCTCTCTACGCCGCCAACTCCAAACCTGTCCCCATTGCCAGCACAAAATAAGGCGCAAAGAACAATATTGCCCCAACTGCGATTTTCACCTAATTGAGCCGGAGCCGCTGCCTACCGATATCGACGACTTGATACCCGATCATGATGATTCAAAATTTAAGATTTGAGATTTAAGACTAGGGTCTGCGAGTGACCCGTTCTGCTTCAATCATCTAGGCTTCAGTCATCCCTCTCACCGTTCTAGTTTTTTCCCAATATAATGACCCTCTCTGAATTACTAAAAAGAGCCGCGGCAGGTGAGCGGCTAAACCCCGACGAAGGCTTACTACTTTACTCCGAAGCGGACCCGGCTGTCCTGATGGAAATCGCCCACGATCTAAGGCTGGAACGAACCACGCCGGGCGTTGTCACCTACCTGGTCGATCGCAACATCAATTACACCAATGCCTGCACCACCGATTGCCAGTTCTGCTCCTTCTATCGTGTGCTCGGCCATCCTGAAGTCTATGTGCAGAGCAAGCACCAGATCGGTGAACGCGTCGAAGAATTGCTGGCCTGGGGAGGCACCCGCATCCTCATGCAGGGCGGGCATCACCCTGATCTGCGTATCGAATGGTATGAGGACATGCTGAGTTGGCTCAAGGCAACCTATCCCGAGATCGAACTGGATTGCTTCAGTCCCTCCGAAATCGAGAATATCGCCTTGCTCGAAACCATGACGATGGAGCAAGTGCTGGAGCGATTGCACAGAGCCGGGTTGGATGGCCTGCCGGGCGGTGGCGCTGAAATCCTGGATGACGATGTACGCGCTCGCATCTCCCCAAAGAAGACAAAGACCGCCGAGTGGATTCACGCCATGCGCATCGCTCAGGGTCTGGGCATGGTCACAAGCGCCACCATGGTTATAGGTTTCGATGAGACCTGGAAGCAGCGTGTGAACAGCCTCACCCGCCTACGCGAACTGCAGGATGAATCACTGGCCGCACACGGCAATGGTTTCACCGCCTTCATCATGTGGACGGCGCAACTCAGTGAAACCAATAGCCTGGGCCGCAGCCGCCATCGCCAGAAATATGGAGCAGACTACGACGAGTACCTGCACACCAATGCCTTTGCTCGCATCTATCTACACAACTTTACCAACTTCCAGGCCAGTTGGCCCACCCAGGGTCTGGACACAGCCCGCAAGGCTCTCTTTGCCGGCGCCAACGATTTTGGCAGCACCATGCTGGAGGAAAATGTGGTCAGCCAGGCATCGGCCTATAGCGAACGCGAACCGCGCATGGGCATCTATCGCCTGCATTCGCAGATCCGGTTGGCAGGTTACGAGCCCATGCAACGGGATAGCCGTTACAACACCGTGCGTAGCTTTGATCGTATGATGAGCAAAGAGGAACTAGCGCCTATTTCCATTCCCACCCGCTTGAATGACTTGGAAGATTCGGTTACGAACTTCGTGCCGGCACCGAGTTTATAAGATGACATCACTGCAGCATGGGTGATGATCTTCTTAAGAACTCGGAACGTATTCTGGGATTGATACAAACGTTAGCTCGTACGAAAAGCCTCCGAGTTACACAGCACGCGCAACAAGAAATGGTAGAGGAGGATATAGCGCTAGATGATGTCCTACAAGCAATACAATTGGGTCAGATCCTTGAGAATTATCCCGGGTAGTGGTTACATATTGACTGAAAATGTTCCAATTGATATTCTGCGTTAAAAGCAATCGAGCGGAGTACCATTATGATTCAGAATGTTATCACATATCATTGTACGAAGTGTAACA
>PIVW01000716.1 GCA_003353825.1 Chloroflexota bacterium | reverse complement strand
TAAATTGCATCACAGCCCTGTGTGATCTGTTTCTCGATCCTCCTAATGTATGGTGCAACGCCAAGCCTTTCTGCTATTTCGGTCTTTGCCAACAATATTACACCGATCCTGAGTCGCTTTTCCTGGCACTGACAGAAACGCCAGCGGCAGCGGCTTTGGCTAATGTCCCTCCCCCACCAACGCCGCCCCCAGAAGTACCCCTCCCTGAAGAAGTCATCGATCCTGATGACTTGATCGAACAACTCTCAGCACTTGGCGATGTCCCCGAGGCCATGAAAGCGCGTTTGCGAGCGCCTAAATCGCCACCTGATTCGGCCTAATCATCAAACTACCACTCACCATTTTTCAGTTATCCCGAGCTTATGGACTGTCCCAACTGTGGCACCTGGAACCCCGACGATAAGCATGTCTGTTGGCGCTGCCAGACCGACCTACCAACACCACAACCAAAAAAAGAACGTAAAAACCTCAAACTCTTCGGCCTACCGGTCTGGGCGTGGGTTGTGGTTGCGATCTTGCTGCTGTTCCCCATGCTTTCGCAATGTGCGGGGCCGTTACTTGGCCAATGAGCATACCGGCGTTACGCCGTGACCTACTGATCTGGTTTAAAGAGAATGCTCGTGGCTTACCCTGGCGGCGTGATCCCAGTCCTTACCATACCTGGGTCAGCGAGACCATGCTGCAGCAAACTCAGGTTACTACGGTCGTTCCCTACTACAACACCTTCATAAGTCGATTTCAGAGCATCGATGTACTGGCTGATGCCGCCTTGGATGATGTACTAAAAACCTGGGAGGGGTTGGGCTATTACCGCCGGGCTCGCAATCTCCACAAAGCCGCCAGGATCGTTGTTGCCGAGCACGGTGGAGAATTGCCATATGATGAAAAAGCATTGCTGGCATTGCCGGGTATTGGACGCTACACGGCAGGGGCGATCCGCTCAATCGCCTTCAATCTACCGGCCCCGATCCTGGATGGCAATGTCAAGCGGGTGATCACGCGGCTGGATGATATCGAAGACAATATTGACGATGGCTCAGTGCAGCGGGGCTTGTGGAAACGCGCGGCCGTACTGATCGACCTTGAGCAACCGGGCGCTTTCAATGAAGCACTGATGGAGCTGGGCGCCACCATCTGCCTACCTCAGAAACCGTTATGCCTGTTATGTCCTGTGCAAAGGCAATGTCTGGCGCAGGACAGAGGTACACAGTATGAGCGGCCTGTGCGCAACCAACGGCGAAAGACACCGCACTATGATGTCGTGGCGGGGATCATCTGGCATGCGACCGATAGCGGGCGCTTTATGATTGCCCAACGCCCGGCAGAGGGTATGTTGGGGGGGTTGTGGGAGTTTCCGGGAGGCAAGCAAGAGCCGAACGAATCGACAGGGGACGCTCTGGTTCGAGAACTTCAGGAGGAGCTAGCGATAAAGGTCGAGATCGGCGAACACCTAATCGATATCGACCATGCCTACACGCATTTTCGTATCACTCTGCACGCGTACCATGTCCGGCATATAGGCGGGAAACCGCAAAGTCTCGGTGTCGACGATTGGCGCTGGGTGACATTGGCCGACGCGGATGGGTTTGCTTTTGCGAGGACGGACCGGAGAATTCTTGAGGCGCTTGAGGGCAAATATTGCCGTGGCTATTAAAGCGTAACAGATATTCACTACTGGGGCAGAATCACTTGCCCTATCTGGTGGCTACCAGTTGCAGTATACCGATTTAATATATGGTGTTACAAACTACGATTATGGTCAGGAGGATGATCGCCCGTCCTCAAGGCCATAATGCAAACTACCGTTTTCATGTTTTCATTGACAGATTGTCATGCTATGTGATAATGTTATGAAGAACTTGCTGGTTACTGAATAGATTCAGATCCTCTTAGTAGGGGGTGCGCAACACATTCGTTATTAGGCTATAGATTTCGAAGATTGTGGTTCACCATTCGATGGAGTTGATGTGATAACTTTCCCAACCTTTGAGCACAGCAGTTGGATAATAAATTGAGCCTGGCAAAGAAGATGCTATGAGTATCGAGACTATTCTAAGAGAGATATCCCTGTTCAATTCGCTTCCAGACGCATCCCTAAGCGAACTGGTTGATGTGGGTCAATTACTATCGTTTGACGCGAACCAGGTGATCTGCAAAGAAGGTGAGTTAGGGGATACGATGTATGTACTGCTTGATGGTCAGATCAGAGTCTTCATGCGGGGTGAGAAGGCAACAGAAATCGATATCGCTTTCCTCGGGCCTGGCGATTATTTTGGTGAAATGGCTTTGCTAGATAGAGGTCCTCGCTCGGCGTCGGTCTCGTGCATCACCACCTGCCAATTATTTGTGTTGGACCGGTCGACCATTATGACCCTGTTGATCAGCGCTCAGACGCAGGAGGTATTTGAATCTTTTTGTTCGGATCTGGTGCAACGGTAGGACTGCACTTCAACTGGGAGTAGGACACCATCGTTGAATGAGGCGTAAAGCCTCTAGCGATGGCCGCCCTCGTTGCTTGTGGGGCCGCCAC
>PIVW01000184.1 GCA_003353825.1 Chloroflexota bacterium | reverse complement strand
TGCCCATCTTTTTCAATGAATCCTTTTTCCCAAAAACCATGGGCCCGAGTTTATCACTCATGCCGTAGCGTGTAACCATAGCTCTTGCGATCTGTGTGACCTGTTCGAGGTCCGAACTGGCGCCGCTGGAGATATCGCCGAAGGTGAGTTCTTCAGCGATTCGCCCGCCCAGTGCAACCGAAATACGGGCCATGAAATCCTCTTTGCGTTGCAATGTGCGTTCTTCCTGGGGCACCTGCCAAGCATAACCGTCAGCCTGACCGCGGGGAATGATCGTCACTTTCTGAATAGGATTCTCAGGATCGAGGATCTTGGCGACCACAGCATGTCCTGCTTCATGATAAGCAGTAAGACGCCTTTGCACTTCACTCATCACCCGACTCTTGCGCTCAGGACCGCCCAATGCCACACGTTCGATAGCTTCTTCGAACTCATGCATCGAAATCGAGCGCTTATTGCGTCTGGCGGCAAGAATCGCTGCTTCGTTGACTAGATTTTCCAGATCTGCGCCGACAAACCCGGGTGTAGCCCGTGCCAGAACATCGAGATCGATACCGGCAGCCAGCGGTTTACCCTTAACATGAATGCCCAGGATCGCCCGGCGGCCACGCACGTCAGGTCGGTCGAGCACTACACGGCGGTCGAAACGGCCGGGGCGCAGCAGGGCAGGATCAAGGATGTCGGGGCGGTTGGTGGCGGCGATGATGATCACACCCGTATCGGTATCGAAACCATCCATCTCTACCAAAATCTGATTCAGCGTCTGCTCTCGTTCGTCGTGGCTGCCACCCAGGCCTGAACCTCGATGACGCCCCACGGCGTCGATCTCATCGATAAAGACAATACAAGGGCTATTTCGCTTGGCCTGCTCAAACAGATCGCGCACACGGCTGGCGCCAACGCCAACAAACATCTCGACAAACTCTGAACCAGAGATCGAGAAGAAGGGCACGCCTGCCTCGCCGGCAACGGCTTTGGCCATAAGGGTCTTACCGGTACCGGGATGGCCAACCATGAGTACACCTTTAGGGATACGCGCTCCTAAAGAAGCGAATTTCTGGGGTTCTTGTAAAAACTCTACCACCTCAGACAATTCTTGTTTGGCCTCGTCGCAACCGGCGACATCGTCAAACGTGACCGTAGGCTTATCGCTATCCATCATCTTTGCCTTGCTCTTCCCAAAGCTCATGGCCTGGCTATTAGAGCCTTGAGCCTGACGCATGAGGAAAAACAGCAATACCACAATGAAGATCACGGGGCCGATGTAGCTCAACAATGCCAGCCAAAAGCCGGCCTGGCTGGGCGGTTCTATGATTATCTGCACGTTCTCGATGTCTTCACGGCTGACACCGAGCGATTGCAGCGTGACCAATAAGCTGATATCGGCATCTTTTCGTGCCTGGAAAGTTTCGTCGTTGTTCATCGTTACAAGCAATTCGTTGCCGCTGATAGCAATCGACTCGACATTCCTATGCTGGACTGCATCCGCAACTGCGGTTATATCCATGTCCTGGGGTTTATCATCGCCGGACGGGAAGATGCTGAGGAAGAGGGCGGCGGCAGCCACCAAGATCAGCAGATAGACAAATATGTTATTTCGGGACCAGTTTGCGTTCACGCATTTCCTCCGTTATCGGGTAAGCAATACCCGATGGTCTGATCAATATCTCTGATGCTAGTATACCAGAGGTTTCTTACAAAGACCATGCTTTATGCGAATCTCGCTGTTCAATTTCATGAATTTACATCGAATGACGAAAACTTAACCAGTATTACAGTTAACGCCAGCCGCTACAGCAACGATGCTTCCACTCAAATTGAGAGCAAGATGAGTGATGCTGCATCCCCATCCCGTATTTTGACATTCATGTCGTCACCGAGCATTGCTGCGACATCGGTAACTTTTTATCGATCTTGATCTATTGTCTGACAAGGTGAAGGGGTGACAAGGTGATTTCTTCGTCACCAAGTCATTCATACCAGCGAAGTCTGGAATAATCGTAGGACCTAGAATTCGACAACATGTGGAACTCTGTACCTGTTACTGGATTCAATTCTTGTGGTTATTTTGTCCAAAGTTCTCACCATCCTCTTGACAACCCTATCTTGCTGTTTTATAGTCCCGAACCGACGTACTATTGCCGAATCCCTCCAAATGAGCAATGCGGCTGCAGACAAGGATCGGCAGCCCTAAACAGTGCAATTGCCGTAACTACCAAGTCGTCATCAAGCATTATCGACTGTGAGCATCCGAAGTACCCTGACTGCGAGCAGAGAAATAAATAAGTAGGCAAAACAGTCGCTGCACCAGATACCGAACTCCCTTGTCTACTTATTCCTTATCTACCTTGCCAGCCTACATTTACGAAGATTCTTGGCCTGCATGAGTCAACCTTGGCAATCACAAATTACTATGAAAAATGACGCCCCTTCACAAGCACCCTATGCGCATCACCTCTTCGTATGTGTAGGCAAATATTGTGATCCAGAAGGTAAGAGCCGGCAGTTGTACCAATCTTTGTCAGCCAAATTGGGTGAGTTAGGTAAGTATGACAATCCCCTTCGTGTGAAACGTGGAATTACCGCTTGCCTGGGTGTGTGCTATGGGGGAACTTTACTGGTCGTGTACCCGGAGGGCATTTGGTACCATAGTGTAGATGATGTGGTACTGGATCGAATCATCGAGGAACATCTGATCGGAGGAGAACCGGTTGAGGAGTATGTCTTCCAGCGCTTGGGTGAAAACCGCAAGTAGCAGGTACGATTTCGGTTGCAGACGAGGTCGAACTTACCACTTGCTACGTGCCACTTGCCACGAACATCGACAAAAAGTTGTCGGTGATTTTGCCTAAGCGCCTAACAGCGCGCCGCAACGATGAAGGTCAATTACGGTTGGTAGAGGACTGTTAGCGTCGCAGGTATTGCCTCGAAGCTCTCCAGGCTATCAAACGAAACACGGCCAAACGTGCCTTCAGAGGCTACCGCCAATTGAGCAGATCCGCCCTGCCATGCAGCGACCTGATCAGTTACGTCGATGTTGACCAAACCAAGGTCCGTGAAGGGCACTGAGTCGCTGGGATTGAAAACATTGGGCGCGCTGGCAAAGGTTACAGTTGCTGAGTCAAAGGCTTCGGCGTTCAACGCCGTCAGGCGCTTACCCAAAGAACCACTGCTGTTGATAGCATTCATGCTCAGCGTGGCGCTCAAAATCTCGACATCCGCCGGAATCGCATCGGGATCAAAGCTGAGCAGGATGTTGTCGACGCCAGATGTCCAGGTTGCCAATGACGCATACTCATCGTAGTTGGCCGTCGGAGCGCTGCCAACTACCCAGGTATCGGCCTGCAGTGGAACCACGATGGAAACGGGATCGGGCGTGGGTTCGGGCGCCTCGTAATTAGAACTCATTTCAGCTGTGAAGTAGGTGACTTGATCTACCATCTCCTCGCTGATGGCAACATCTATCGATCCCAATTGCGTAGCACCCCAACCGTTCAAGGCTTCAACCCGAACCCTGTAATTGCCCACTGTATCGTACTGGTGAACGGCTTGATTGCTGCCATTGGCAACGGTGTAAGGTGAACGGTCCCCAAAATCCCAACGATAGGATGTGCCAATACTGTCAACATCTTGCAGTCCAATGTGAACGGTGACATCGTTGCTGTCCAACAGCCAGGCCATGGCGCCCGCCATCACATCTTCACGGGTGTGGTAGCCGCTGTCGCCGTTGATACCCTCAAAGCCGAAGGAAAGATAGAGGGTGCGGTAATCGTAGGGCGGAACCAGCTCTTCCAAGGTGGGATAGGCGGCACGGGCTATGGCAACAGTGCCCGCTTGTAGGGTGAAACCATCGATAGCTGCCATGACAGGTTTGGCAGTCGAAGGAATGCCAAGGTCGCCAAAAGGCGCATGGGCTACTTCATCTACGGAGACCTGGTTGCCCGCACCATCACCGGATTCACTTAGATCCAATACCAGCCCACTGAAAGGCGAACCAGGCTGGCCCACTATCGACGGCTTGGGTGGCAGCAAATCGGCAAGATCCGGATCAAAAATGCTATCGTGCAAATACTCTGCTCCGAGGTTGCTAGTGTACAGAAAGTTGCTATTGAGCGCGCCCCAGGCAGAGGCAAGGTCCTGGCCGGAGGCGAATAGTCGCCCGCCAGTAAAAAGCCAGTCGGAGAGCGTCTGCATATCGATTTTGGTAAGTGGCATAGAACTGTTAGATTGGAAATTATCGCCAGACCAGTAGATGATGACATCATAGGCGGCTAACTCGGCAGCAGTGGGCAATGTCCTGGGATTTCCAAAGTGGATATCGGCATTGTAATAATCGAATTCCCAGCCCAGTAAGTCGAGCGTCCCGCTGTAATAAGGGGTGTAATCAGCATACCCCAGGAGATCACTGAAATCGTTGTCGATCAGCAAGATCCTTGCATCCGCTTTGGCTTCGGCGCGTACCCACAAAGGTAGGTGGGCCGTATGCGCACCATCATCGTCGTTCAGATAAACCATCCCGCCGTAGTCAGCTGCATCGGCGCCGCTGGTATCTACGATGACATCGAAGCTCTTGCTTTCGCTTGCGGCGAAGGTGAGGCGCGTGGGGTTGACACTGACCGCCACACCCTCATCGACCGTTGCCGAAATATCATAGGTGCTCCCTTCTTCACTAACATTGGTTGCCGTGACCGTCAGGGTGATAGCGGTTCCGGCAGGATGAGAGCCGAAACTCAGCGAAGGGTAGTCAAAGGTCAGGCCGGGGTTGCTTGCTACGGCCAGATCGATGCGACCGGCGCCCATGTCCAGCACAGCGGCAGGTAGGGTCTTGGCTTTATCCAGCCAGAGGTCAGTGGTGGCGGTAGACATCAGCGCCGACATGATCTGCGTGGGCGACCAGTCGGGGTGCATCTGCTTGAGCAGGGCGGCGGCGCCCGCTACATGGGGTGCAGCCATACTGGTGCCACTGGCCTGGCCGAATCCTAGTAGCCGGGCATAGCCCGTGCCCTGACCATAACCCGCTGATAAGATCGCTACACCAGGCGCTGTGACATCGGGTTCGAGGAAGCGTGAATAGGCAGGGCCGCGACTGCTGAAGCTGGCAATCACGTCTGGGACATTGCCTATCTGCACACCTGAAATGATGGTGCCGCTGGTTGTACTGGCTGCCACCTCCATCACTTTGGGTGAAGCATCCCCGGTAGATGAAGCGCCGGGGCCACTGTTGCCGGCTGAATGAGAGACGAATACGCCGGCATCCCAGGCCGCTTCTCGCGCCAAGGTAGTGGCGCTGGCCCAGGGCATAACGCCATCATAGCCACCGAAGCTGTAGTTGATGACGTCGGCCCCGTCGATGACGGCGTCTTCGTAAGCCTGGATTACCTCGGCATCAAAGGCGCTGCCAGAATATTCGCTGGCAGTGGGGTAGCCGATGCGGTAGCTAAGGATCTGGGCCTCGGGTGCTACGCCGGAGATGGTCTCGACATAGCCTGATACTTCGGCAGTCGTACCGGCATTACCGGCGGCGATACCGGCGGTGTGGGTACCGTGTGGATTGCTGTTGGGCCCGGGTAAAGCACCAGCATCTGTGGGCAGTGGCGGGTCCCAGGAGCGGAAGTAGGCGCGCGCTCCTATCACTTTCTCGGTGGTAACGCTGGTATCGCCGACCGGGTAGCCTTCGGGATACTGGAAACCGGTGGGATCAAAAAAAATGTGAGGGATATAAACACCGGTATCGATACTGGCTATGATGATTCCCTGGCCCGACATACCCTGGCCACCCAGTTCTTCCCACAGAGTGGGAGCATTGATCAGGGGAATGCTGGCATACAGATTCGGTTTCTGCTGATAATCTCGAAAGACCTGGCGTACAGCGGCCATGTTGGTAATTTTGCGAATGGCAGCAGGTGTCACTGCAGGCAGTTCTAGAACGACAGCATTGGTTACGACTTGGTAGGCCAACGGTTGCGAAACACCTGCGGAGTCCATGTAAGCGGCGGCCCTGGCCTGGGGAAATAGGGCTTCTACCGTATTTACAAATGCCTCTTGCTCGATCTGCAAGCGATCCACATGCGCCTGAGCCTTTGCCGAGCGGGCATTGAGACGACCCTTGACCATCGCATCCCCTGCGGTTTGTGCCGAGACCGAGCTCGCGAACTCGACCAGTGAGGGAGACTGCAACTGCACGATCAGGCGATTGGAGGCGTGGGGTGTTGACTCTTGATCCAAGCTGGCGCCTATGTCTTGATCTGCCGCAGTGGCTTGTGCCAGCAACAGCACTATGAAGATGGCCGCCACCAAAAGGATGGCGATTCTGCGAGTTTTCATCACTGGTTCTCCTGGTAGATGTGGAAATCGACAGACAAACTAATTATACAAGCAGCAACGCGAGTAACCAGACTGTAGCATGTTATCCGACCGAACAGAAATTCTTCTCCTGAACACGACAGAGCCGGGACGAAATTGTCCCGGCTCTGAATGACTCTATGTGAGATCAGGGGGCTGCTACAACAGCAACCCTTAATGATCGGCGAAATATTTACTGAACCTGGTAAGTAACCGTAAGCGTCGCAGGCACGGTCTGATACGATTCAAGGGAATCGATCGAGATACGGCCGAGGTGACCCTCTGAGGCAATGGCCAGTTGACTGCTATCTGCCCAGGATGCGATCTGCGCGGTTACGTCGAAGCTCAGCTCGCCTAAAGCAACAAGTGCAACCGCATCGCCGGGGTTGAAGGTAGCAGGGGCATCGTCATAAGTAACCGTGGTTGAGTCAAAGGCATCGACATTGAGCACAGTAAGGCTCTTGCCGATTGCACCCGATTCGGTCTCCACATACACTCTCAGCTCGCCATCGATAATGGTCACATCATCGGGCAAGGCGCTGCGGTCGAAGGTAAGCAAGATGTTATCGAGACCGCTGGTACGGGTTGTTAGTATGGCATGATCATCGAAGTTCGTTGCTTCGTCACCGCCGTTGACATAGGTGTCTGCTACCAGTGGCAAGCCAACCGTGCGCACGCCATCATCGACGATATCGAGGACATCGCTGTACAGGCCATGGACTAAGGCGGCATCATCGAAGATCGCAGCAGAATGTTGGATGCTGCCGGAGCGGGCGGTGATCTCAGTGCTGAAACCGAAGTTTATGCTGTCACCGCTGCCCATTGGGCCTACCCAACTTATTGCGACAACCGAATCATCGGCTGCTGCTGCATAGACCGGAGCCTCGATACCATACTGGGCATCCAGTTCAGCAGCTTGTGCAGCTGTCAGTGGTACGGCGCCACCCCAGGCACTGCCGTCTACGTAGGCTTCGTCAAGGTCGATGGGCATCTTGATAACGCCGTTGATACCGCTACCGGCGTTCGATACATTAACCTCGATGTCAACTGTGTCGCCGTACGTCAAGGGATCGGCGCTGGGTGTCTGGCTGATACTCCCATCGATTTCAATCATTGAGTTCCAGTACCTTATCTTGCCCCAACTTCCATCCTCAGCTTGTTCTGTGACTTCGAGGTGGATACCGTACTGTACGGCGGTGTCACCGGGGTTGCCGGTGCCGGCTGGCCAATCCTTCCAACCGTACCAAGCGGCTTCCTCGGTCATCCATTGCAGGAATCCGGAACGATCATATTCGACAGGGCCTATGCCGTAGGGAGATTGCGCCGGCACCACTACGCTGGCATCTCGCTCTTTGGCCGCCCAGAACACAAGCGGGCCACGGTCATCGTCCACCGAGCGAATGTTAGTGTATTCCAGGCCCGGGTAATAGCTCATGCTGTCGTGGAAAGCGGGGACAGCAGGCAGGGCGGGGTACTCGTAATCTGGATTGCCCCAGCGGTCAGGGTTGGTAGGCGGCTGGGTGACGTAGAAGGGATCCAGGTCGCTCAGGCCAAAGGCCACATCACGCACACCATAGCAGCGATAGCTGACATTACTGCGAGCGTTTTGTGCGTACTCTGAGGTAGCGTCTCGTTGCGGTTCGGGATGCGCGTCCACGATCAGGGCCTTACCCTTCGGGCCAAAACTGGGCGAGTCCTCTAGGTAATCGTAGATCTCATTGGCCGTATACTTCTGATCATTGATGTACCACACCACCATACCCCAGTCCTGGATATCGCAGCGTCCGACTGCCAGGTTGTGGTCGATGCCGGCATCGTTGCGCCATTCCACCAGATAGTAATGGGGATAGGTGAAGACGCCATCGGAGATCGACCAGCCGCCATCGGGATCAGCCATCCAGTCACCGGCTCCGCTCTCGATATCGTCGGAGAACACGGTTTCGCCGTCGGCAGTGACCATGATGTCGTCCACCCACCAACCGTTCTCAAGGCTGCCCCAGTCCGTGGCATAGCGGAAGCCTAGTAAAACCTGCTGGCCGACGTAGGCGCTCAGATCGAACGTCTCCTGGGTCCAGCCCTCATTGTGGTCGGTGAAACCCGGCACATTATCGACCACATAGTCGATAGCTGAGGGATCAAGTATGTCGGTCGTGTTCTTGTTGGCTAGACTCGTCCAAGTAGTGCCATCGTCAGTCGAAATCTGCACGAAGCCGTAGTCCCATTCCGTTTCGATGTCGTAATGGTGCCAGAAGGTCAGTTCGGCAGCGGCAGCGGCACTGAGATCAAGCGGACGATAGACCAGATCGTTCCTGAGATTCTCGCGCCCGCCCCACCACATGTTCACGGGGCTATGGGCTTCTTCGATCTGTTCCATTATGTCTGGCAGTTTAATCAGGATCGAATCCTCGGTGCCGTCGGGTAGGTCGGCGGTCTGCCCCAACGTGATCTCCATAGCGGGGTCACCGTAGTCGACCACGACAGGGTCGATCCAGCCCCAGCCCAACATGTGCCAGGGGTCCATGCCGACTGAACCGGAATCCCAGGGGGCGCCGTGGCCACGGTCGTCACCCATGTTGCTCCAGACACCGGCGGAGGTGTCGCCATAGCCGTAAGCGTACAGGTCATCAGCGCCGAGACGATGGCCGAATTCGTGCGTAAATGTAGAGATGCCTGTGGTCTCGCCCTGCATGATATAGGACCCTGTGCGAATATCGTCATCGGTATCGCATTCGCCGTCAGCGCCGGGATCGGCGCAATAGTTGACGCTGGAACTATGGGGCCAGATAGCGTGCTCATCAGCGCCAGAGTTTGCTTCGCCGACGCCGGCATTGACAGTGATGATGGTATCGACGTGACCATCACCATCACCATCATACTGCGCCCAGTCGAAGTCCGGTATGTTTTCGTTGATCCAGTCAACGGCATCCATGATCGCGGTCTGCGGCGTACCGTAGTCGACACGAATTTCATCTTCTGCGTCCGGGTTGTGGCCATACCACCCGTCAGAGCCAGCGCCGGATATGGGCGAAAGAGAGAGGTTACCTGGGCACGGGTCAGCTCCATACCAGGGCATGGAATGGGGTAGGGGAATCCAGCCGATGATCTCACCGCTTACGGAGTACATGCCATTTGACAGGGTCTCGTAATAGATGCGCATCGACTCATCGATGTTAATCTCGACCGGATCGCCATTCTCAGCGGTATAGCTGTAGGAAAGACCTTCACCAAAGACCATGTCCTCGTAGTATTCCTTGCTAAAATCGGGTGTCCACATCGTGAAGCCAAAGTCCGCCGTCGCCCCTTTGTAAGCGGCTTCCGCTGATGGCGGCTTAGGTACCTCATTATGCAAAGTAGGACCGAAGGTGAATTCTGTGGTTTCGGTGATTACGTTACTGCAATCGCCGTAGTCTTCAGCCTCGACGATCTCGGCGACACCGTAGGGATCCCATTGGTCGCCAGGTTCCCAGGTGATGGTATCGGTGCCGGAAAATTCCAGCAGCAGGACGAGGGCCTTACCTTCTTCGGCGACCGCCATTGATTGTGCTGTTAATTGATCGCCGGACAATATAGCTTTCTCGATCTGGCGTCGCAACCTGTACATCTCAGGATCAGGTTGATCTTTTGGAGGGAAGCGCTTGGCTTTTGAAGTCGTGCGGAGTTGCACATCATCCGCATTCACCGGCCCCTCGGCTGCAAATGCTGCCAGGGGAGCGAGTGCAGAGAGTAACATGATTACTATCATGGTTATAAAAACGATCTTACGTACAGATGGTTTCATTACGTTGGCTCCTTACCTCAAATGGGGAGTGATACAAATGTTGGGAAAAGTGAATCTACTTAGCACAGAGAATTTACTAACTTGCGGAACTCTTCCGCCATTTCAGGGAGCAATTCGGCAAGTTATTCTGTCCTAAGTCCTTAGCGTATCTACATTGTCCTCCGGTTGCGATTTACAACGGACTGCAAATAAAGGGTTAAGCCTATATTTCGCAGTTTCTGAGAAAGAAATCGAGCAGCGACAAGAAAAATAACCCGAAAGTATTAGTGGATACTGACGAACACTTATTCTTAGCCTATCTGGAGCATTAATCACCTT
>PIVW01000183.1 GCA_003353825.1 Chloroflexota bacterium | reverse complement strand
GGATCACTGTCATTAGCAAGTACGTCGAGCGCTAGTGTGCCCGTACCATGGGTGTGGTAGGCGTCATCAAACGAAGTCAGGTTCGCTTTTACTTCAGTAATGAAATATTCGGAACCTTTCGGATCGACCACTCCATCTTTATAGCTGAGCGCCGACATTTCAATGCTATCGAAGTATCGTCCATTCGCATCGACGACAACCTGGTAGAGCGTGTGCGGGTGGCCAAGGAAGGCAACACACTCAAGATCGGGCTGGAGCCCGGCCGTTCCTACAGCCTAAAGAATGCCACCCTGGAGGTCGATGTCACCATGCCCGAACTAACCGGGCTGGATCTGGAAAGCGGCAGCCACGCTACCATCAACGGCCTCAGATCAACGAAGGTCCTGGACGCTAAGCTGTCCAGTGGCAGTCATCTACAGGGTGATGTCGATGTCGGTGATGCCGAATTTGACCTCTCCGGAGGCAGCCACGTGACCCTGAGCGGCTCCGCCGGGGATCTGGTGATCGATGCCAGTGGGGGTAGCCACGGCAAACTCGCCGACCTGGCGGTGGGCGACGCCAATGTCAAAGCCAACGGCGGCAGCCATGTGACGGTGAATCCCAGCGGCAGTCTGAATGCCGTTGCCAAGGGTGGTTCCCATGTCAGGTATGTTGGCAGCCCTACCCTGGGCACGATAAATGCGGATGTCTCATCCTCGTTCAAGCAGGAGTGAGGAATACGGCTGAGGCCGTCGGGTTGATCTACTCGGAGTGGGCCTGCGGTTCCCTGCCTGTAAACGACTGCAGGGAACCGCAGGAATACCCAAGCAGGCTGCACGGGTAGACCATTGCCGGCCCTTGCCCATCCCTAGATCCATACTGATTGATCTCTAACAAAATCAGACCCGAACTCACCAACGATCAATCTTGAAATGAGGGAGAAAGAAAATGAACAAAACAAGACATACGAACCTTGTAACCATATTAATGCTTGCACTATCTGTATTCGCTGTGATCCTGAGCGCCTGTAGTCCGATCCCTCCACCGACCGCAGCGCAGGTGCCTGAGCCGACGCCGGTTCCACCGACACCCACGCCAATCCAACAGGATTATTGGCCCACCGATGGTTGGCGCAGCTCGACACCTGAGGAGCAAGGGATGGACTCGGAACTCTTGACGGAAGCCTTTGATTACCTCGAGGAACAAGACGGCTTTAGCATCCACAGCCTGTTGATCGCCCGCAACGGCTATGTAGTAACAGACGCCTACTTCTATCCTTTCGCTCAAGGCTCATTACACGACCTCGCCTCCGTTACGAAGAGCTTCATATCGTCGCTCATCGGCATTGCCATCGAAAAGGAGTATATCGACAGCGTCCAGCAAACTGTCCTCGATCTCTTCCCAGATCGGAGCGTGGCGAATGTTGATGCCAACAAGGAAGCGATGACAGTACAAGACCTGCTCGCCATGAGTTCGGGCATTGAGTGCATAAACGAACCGGCTGTGGGTGAGCTCACACTTCGGCAAATGAGAGAAAGTCCAGACTGGGCCCAGTTTACGCTTGACTTGCCAGTGACGGAAGTCCCGGGCACAAGCTGGGTCTATTGCAGTCCCAATCCACATCTCCTCTCCGCCATCATCCAAGAGACCACTGGAATGAGCGCCTTGGACTTCGCCCAAGAGCACCTCTTTGCGCCGCTGGGCGTCTCCGATGTAATCTGGCCCTCTGATCCACAGGGCAACAACAACGGGTGGGGCGATCTGGCTATGGCCCCTCATGATATGGCTAAGCTTGGCTACCTCTACTTACATCAGGGAGTCTGGGATGGTCAACAAGTGTTGTCAGCCGATTGGGTGGAGGCAGCGACAAGTCCCGTCAGTAGTTTTCCCCCAGACTTCCCAGTGGCTGAAGGTTATGGGTATTTGTGGTGGCTGAATGATTCCGACTCCTACTATGCAGATGGCCAGGACGGGCAAAGGGTTTTTGTTTTTCCCGATCTGGACATGGTGGTGGTCACGACCGGCGGCGGCGGACGAAATCAGTATAGCGTACTTGAAACACTGTTGACCTCCTATATCCTCCCGGCGGCAGAATCCGCAGCCCCGCTGCCATCCAATCCCGATGGAGTGGCTGCCCTGGAAGCCAAGATCCAAGCTGCAGCTTCGTCAGTTCGAGTTCAGCCTGAGCCGGTGCCGCCTCTATCGGAAATTGCCCAGCGGGTAGCGAGGCAGACGTTTGTAATGGACCCCAATCCGGCTGGCTTGCAGTCTGTTTCTCTGGCTTTTCCGCAGGAAGCGGAGGCAGTGTTTGTCTTGAGCTTCGTTGACGGAAATCAGATCGAGTGGCTGATCGGGCTGGATAACGTCTATCGCACCTTCCCTGGTGCAAACGGCCTCCTCGAGGGAGCGAAGGGTCGGTGGGAGTCAGATAACGTCTTAGTTGTCCATCATGATGCGATTGGAGACAATTCTCGGGAGCAAATAAGTGCGACCTTTGAAGAGGATCGAATGACGGTCCAGATACAAGATCTCAACAGACCTGATGCCGTGCTGACACTTGTCGGACGGCTTGAGGAGTGAGAGCGAGCGATAGCTGCTCGTCACTGCTCTTATTTAGGTAATTTCTTTATGCTGGAGGGGGAAGACCCCTTCGCCCGGATGAAGACACTTCCCTCCGGACGGAAGACCCCCTCGCCGGCCGGAGACCTAGGAGAAGAAAATGGAAAATACAAAAGAAAGATCCGCACGTCTGTACTATCTCGATTGGTTACGCGTAATCCTCATATTTGGTGTCTTCCTCTATCATGTCTTGAGACCCTTTGATCCGCTGATGCCGTGGCACATCAACAACGTAATTAAAAGCGATGCAGTCATGGGCATTCTGCTGACAATCAACCCCTGGGGCATACCGCTGTTCTTCCTGGTTGCAGGTGCCGGCAGCATGTTCGCCCTGCGCCGGAGAAGCAACCGGCAGTTTATTAGTGAGCGAGTGAATCGACTGCTCATCCCCTTCATCGTGGGCTCCATTTTGCTGACACCGTTTCAAAGATATCTCGAAGCCCTACACAACGGACGCTTTGAGGGCTCTTTCTTGAGTTTCATCCCTGAATGGCTGGCCGAGCTTATACCAGATTTTTGGTTCACTCCGGGAGTGTTTGGTGATTGGGGGCTTCATCTCTGGTTTCTGGCTTTCTTGTTCCTATTTTCTCTTCTGGCCTTACCTATCTTTAGCTGGTTCAGAAGAGATACCGGAGGTTCTTTAATTTCCTGGCTGGGCCGTCTCGTTGAGAAACGGGGCGGGATTCTACTATTTATCCTTCCATTAGCCCTGGCCAGGGTTCTCGTCCTGCCATTTGTTCCTGTAGAAGTACATGGTTGGTTAGATTTCGTCTACTTCTTCCTCTTTTTCGTCGTAGGGTACATCTTTTATGCTGACGATAGATTTGTTTATGCCGTTCGCCGTGATCGGTGGCTGTTATTTGCCAGCGGTATCGCAGGCTTGGCTGCCTATTTTGCATTATCCGCGGTATACGGAGACGATGTCGTTATTGGTTGGGGCTTTACCTTCGTCCTCCCGGGGTCCATCATCGCAAATCTCTTCTTCACGCTTATTAGCTGGGGTTGGGCTCTCTTCGTTCTCTACCTGGCCATGACCCGCCTGAACTTCTCGAATAAATTGCTTGTATACGGAAACGAAACCATAATGCCCTTCTACCTGGTCCACCAGCCGGTAATCATCGTGGTTTCATACTTCGTCGTGCAGTGGAACGTAAGCATTTTGGTGAAGCTACTGATCATTGGGATCAGCTCGCTCTTGATGGGGCTGGGATTGATTGAACTGCTCATTAAGCCCTTTGAGCCTATGCGCAGGCTCTTTGGCATGAAACCGAAAAGAGGCGACGAGGTGAAAGCCAAAACGACTGCCGCTTGAAATTGTAGGGCTGCACCGAAAAGCTTACAACCGTAACACCGCTCGAACTGGCAGAACTGGCCGGGATGCAAGTGATGATGGCGTCACGCGGTCGCCAACTATAATCTTCAATTTCTGTATTAGTCTGGCACATGTTGAACGCTGTCGAACAGGATTAGGGCGCAGACCTGTCCTGAGCAGGGTCGAAGGATGAACGCGGAAAAAGCAAATTCTTTCCTCTTTGATCGACGTCATCAGCGTTTGTCCGCGTCCCATTCATCTGCCCAACATGTGATTGACCATTACGATATTGTCTTGATACGCCTTGCTGAGATCGCCGGCCACTATGGGTATGCCAGTATTCACGAAGTGAAAGAATGGATCGATCCCTCGTCAAAAGACAAAAAGTGGTCGATGGCGGCGCCGTTAGCGCTTACTTCGGGCTCATCGGCATGATCACGTGTGTATACTCGTCTTCACCTGTACCGACAGGGCGAAAAACGCCGGGGCGGGTTGCCGATACAGCCTCAAAAATCACATCCGGGGTATCGATCACAGAGAGGACATCGATCATGAACTTGGCGTTGAAAGCCGCCTCCATAGCGTCCCCTTCGATAACAGCTTCGATAACAGCCTCATTGTCGCCAAGTTCGGCGCTTGTTGCAGTTAACACGATCTGTCCCGGATCACCCGGCGTAATATTCAGGCGTACGATGTTTGCCGAATCTCGCGCGAAGAGATAGGTCACCTTCATTGCCTTGAGGAATTCCGCAGTGTTGACAACAGCCCTTGTGTTATATGAGTTCGGTACGATCTTGTTATAGTCAGGGAAGTTAGCTTCGATCAGTTGGCTAACGAGATCAACACCTGGCATGTGGAACATTACCTGGTTGCGCGCTTCTGTAACGTTTACATCAATGCCGTCCTCTTCACCTAGTTCCACGGCGCCAATGATACGTGAAAGCTCAGTCAGCGCCCTGGCCGGAATGATAACCCCTACAGACATGGGCGCAGGTTCCTCTAATATGGCCGAACGAACGGCCAGTCTGAAGCCGTCGGTCGCTACCAGGGTAAGGCGATCGCCATCAAAACGTGTATAGACACCGGTCAATGTGGGGCGACTTTCGTCAGTGGCCGCAGCAAACGCCACCTGCTCGATCATGCGTCGCAGCTTGGCGGGGGGCACCTCGGCGGTCGGCATTCCAGTATCACGGCGGTGTGTAGGGATGATGGGAAATTCGGAGGCATCGATGCCTTTGATATTAGCCTCGAAACGCGTACAATGGAGGTGGAGCGTTTGTGTGCGCACCTGTAATTCCATATCAATGCGATCTGTGGGCAGTGAGTTTACAAAATCACTCAGTAAACGCGCCTGCACCGTCGTTTGCCCCTCCTCCTCTATCATCGCCCCTATCCAGCAATTGATACCGATCTCCATATTCATGGCCGATAGTTTTAGCTGAGAATTGTCGGTCTCGATCAGAATATTGCTCAATACAGGCAATGTACTGCGCGTGGCCACCGCACGCCCAACAATCGATAATCCTTTTGCCATATTTTCTTGCAAGACGGAAACACGCACTGCGCTACCTCCGTGTATTTTCAAAGTTAGATGCTATGAGGATTCGAACCGCACGAATTGAATCAAAACAGTATACCAAACACCGCCCCGTTTTGTGAAAACACATTATGGGAAGTGATAACGAGAGAATGGCCAATGCCTACACTCAATAGGGCTATCCAGTCAGAAAACTATAGGCACGGATGAGATCTCTGAAAGACCTTCCTTAAATAAAATGTTATCGTAATCTAATCAAACCTTAAAACAAATGGGCGTTTGATAATATTGTAAGTAAAGTCTGTATTTTGCTATTTAGTACCCCTGCACTCCGCTGCTACTAGACCTAGTAGATCGGCTGCTGCACCTCTTTTCGCGCGGCCTTTGTACCTAACCATAAATGCCCGTCTGCTAGCAGTTCTAAGAAGTATGCTGGCCGTTGCGTCACCTCCTTCAGTCTGCTATTATCTTGGTCAGCAGGCTGGACAGGGTGATCGTAGATTCAACCCCAAGAGTCGCAAGCCACAGATGGTGATTCGCTTGATTCCCCCCGATTTTGCGGTTGTCGCTGGGCCAGTCAACAATATGTATAGTAAATTACCGTATTCCCCAACGTGCATGTTTGCGCGGTATTCTCAGACGTAGCGCGCCATTGAGCAAAGGTACCTTACGCTATCTCATTCACCCGACCCCAATTCATCCCCCAAGCCGCCGATTCCCCCTTCTCACCTTGCCCACACTCATCACACAGCGAGGACCAACCACCGTGGAACTTCGCATGAACCCTGAGGACATCTGGCAAGCAACGCTTGGCGAGTTACAGCTTTCATTACAACGTCCTGTCTATGACAATTGGCTCCGAGACACCTATGTCATCGCCTTTGAAGACGGCTGCTTTCTTATAGCAGTGAAATCTGCGTTTGCCCAAGAATGGTTGGATAAGCGCATGAAAGGGATGATCAAGCGACGACTGCAGCGGTTAAGTAACCGTTCTGTAGATATTCGTTTCGTAGTGCGTCCGGACAGTGTGCCAACTCCAGAATCGCACACCACCGACCCTCCGTTGCTGCAACCACGTCAGGACAACGGCCGTTTTCAGCGCCCCACCCCAAGCTCCGCTTCTGCCCTAAGAGCCGAAATGACCTTTTCCTCCTTTATCGAAGGCGAAGGGAACCGCTTCGCGCATGCCGCCGCCCAGGCAGTTGTTCAAGACCCGGGCAGCCGATATAACCCACTCTTTCTGTACGGGGGGGTGGGTCTCGGAAAAACGCATTTGCTTCATGCCATCGGCAATGCCTGCACCGAGAATGATTTTTCAGTGCTGTATGTCACATCTGAGACATTCACAAATGACTTGATTGAAGCCATACGCAATAAGTCGAATGTCACCTTCAGACAAACCTATCGAGAAACCGACGTTCTCCTCGTTGACGACATTCAATTCTTTCAGGGGAAAGACAGCACTCAAAGTGAATTCTTCCACACCTTCAATAGTTTGTACGCTACCAACAAGCAGGTCGTGCTCGCGAGTGATCGTTCCCCGCATTTACTAACTGGACTTGCCGATCGTTTGCGTTCGCGTTTTGGTGGAGGCCTGACCGCTGATCTTCAGGCGCCTGATCTAGAGCATCGTATTGCCATTTTGCGTGCCAAGGCTTACGAGAGTGGGCAGGTTATACCTGATGAAGTGATCCGGTATATTGCTGAAGAATACAACAGCAATGTACGTGACCTCCAAGGAGCGATGAATCGGGTTTCAGTCTATGCCAACCACAATTACAGGCCGTTGGATGTTGCTGTCGCACGCGAAGTGCTTGGCGATCGCAGTATCCCCCTGGATAACAACCCAGATGCCATTATCGAGGCGGTTGCTGCCGAGTTTCAGGTCACAATTGCAGAGTTGAAAGGCCCCCGCCGTACCCGCCGTATTGTCAGACCTCGACAAATCAGTATGTTTCTACTGCGCGAAATCTCCCAACTATCATTTCCACAGATCGGAGAAAGTTTCGGCGGTCGAGATCACACCACCGCAATTCATGGTATCCAAAAGATCGATGAAATGATTCAGACAGATTCCGAATTGCGAATACGGCTCGAGAAAGTCCGTGTCCGCTTACAGCGATAGCTACTTTGGACATCTTAGGACTGAGAATCCAATAACTTGCGGAACTCCTGGATAATCAAACAGGGGCAGGCCATCACCTGCCCCTGTTTAACATATGATCTGGGGATAACTAAGACAAATCTGGGGAAAACTTGGCATTGCAAAGTATATTTAGGTGTGCGATGTGAATAAATTATTCTGTTTCTTCGTTCTGATAATAAGTCATATGTTGTAAACGCGCGACCGGATCGATGTACTGGACGCGCACGCCAATAGGCACCATTAACGTTACCGGTGCATAGTTTAGAATTGAGGTCACACCGCATTCGATCAGCTTGGCAGCCACATCGCGGGCCGCAATCGTCGGTACTGCAATGACAGCCATCTTGATTTCGTTATCTTTGATAAACTGATCCATACCAGCGACATCATAGATCGGCTGTTCACCCATTTTTTTGCCAATTTTGTCAGGATCGTTATCAAAAATGGCCATGATCTCAAAACTACTGCTGGCAAAACGATGATAGTTGGCAAGAGCATGACCAAGGTCACCAGCCCCAACCATTATCATTTTCCATATTCGGTCTACATTGAGGATTTCCTTCAGTTGATCGCGAAGAAAAACCACGTTATAGCCTGTTCCCTGTTTGCCGAATTCGCCAAAATGCGACAGATCTTTTCGGATTTGCGCAGAGCTGATTCCCAGCCGGTCACCTAGCTCCTGCGAAGAAGTGATCTGCCGACCTTCGGCAATAAGATAGTTGAGAACACGCAAATAGATCGGTAAACGACCCACGACAATATCTGGCACGATTTTACTTCGCATTTGACTCCTCTCCTACAGAACAGATGAGTATTCCAGCAATCAGGCGCACAAGGATTTTTTTACACTAACTATTTGTGCACATTTTGTGAAATATGACATAGGCTATTGTAGCACAATCACTATACAAAATCAACTCAGAACCCACATGCTGAACAGCGTTAGTGCAAATACGGGACAGAAACACTCCATGCAGTATCTGCCTGCCTTTGTAATTTTAATCTAATCTTGGCAATGTCCAGATTGGCGTCGCATTCGTCTTCACATTAACTCACTAAGATGATACGATCTGACTAGATAGCGGCCTCACAGACTAACATTTAACCGCAACTTGCTCCCGGAAATAATCCATGACAATCACCTCGTCTGAAATACAGCCAGCAAACGTCTTCGTTACATTCGTGGATATGATCGCGGCCCCAGGAGGAGCTTTGCAGCGGATCAGCCTTTACAGCCGGCGCAGTTGGTGGCTGCCTGCCCTGTTGGCATTTTGCGGCGCCGTGCTCAACCTGGCGGTGACACTGGAACAGAGAACTGAGGAAGCGAGACGACAGATAGAAATTCAATTAAGCAGCATGACGCCTGAACAGATAGAGGCTGCGCGCCCCACGATGGACCGATTCAGCGAACCCAATGCGATCTTGATGATGGGTGTGGTGACCATCGCCCTAGGGCTCGTGGTCGCCTGGCTCATAAGCGTGATGATCGTATATCTTGGGGCAAGTGTCTCTGGCAGCACGCCCAAACTGAATGCCCTGTGGCCTGCCGTTGTCTGGACCTGGCTACCACTGGCGTTCCGCGAACTATTACAAGCTGTGTGGGGGGGCATCAACGGCACAATTGTCCGCTACCCCGGCTTGAGTTATCTGCTTGCCACGGGTGATACAGCCGCCGATCAGCTTGCCCCTTTGTACCTGGCGGCAAGCCAGATTGATTTGTTTGCACTCTGGCATGTCGTACTGATTTTTGTGCTATTGCGAAGCGTGACGAAATTAGGGATGGGAAGTTCACTCATTATCACGATCCTGTATAGCGCCATCAATATCGGGCTGCGCCTGATACCCGCCCTCCTTGGCAGTGCCTTCACACCATCTTAATCACTATCAGAGCACCCTTTAAGGAAAAACAACAATGCGTCGACTTATGATAGCGATTTTGGTTCTCGCGGTTGTGTTTGGTGGATCCTGGATAGCTTTTCAAGCAACCGCACAGGAAAGAGAACCCCCTCCGCCCGACTATGAGATCTACGTGGTTTCGGCCGGTGATCTGGCTGCAACTGTATCTGCCACAGGCTCTATCGAACCCACAGAAGCTGTAAATCTCACCTTTCGTGGCGCGGGTCCTGTTGACGGTGTTTTCGTCGAGGTCGGTGATCCGGTTCTTACCGGACAGGTGCTGGCCCGATTGGATACGGCGGATCTACAATTAGCGCTTGAGCAAACGCAGATCGGAAAACGACTGGCAGAAGCGAACCAGACCAAAGCAAAAATCACCTCTGAGGCCATCGACATCGCCGCCGCAGAAGCTGCTGTCGAAGCGGCGATAGCTGGTGCAGATGCAGCACGAGCTGCATACCAGGATCTTCTGCGCGGGCCGACCGCAGCGCAAAGGCGGGAAATACAAGCCAATGAGAAGCGAGCGAGGGTCCTGCTCGATTCCGCCCAACGTGCCTATGATGATGTTTCTCATTTGTCAAACGTGGGCATGTTGCCTCAGGCGCTACAATTAGAGCAGGCGACCATTGATTATGAAGTTGCAAAAGCCAATGTGGAGACCACGTTGGCAGCGGCAACAGCCGCGCAAAAAGCCAATGCTTTGGCGCAGATCGCCTCAACTGAAAGCGCTATTGTCCAGGCAGAAGCAGCCCTTGAGCGTCTGAAAAGAGGGCCAAGCGCTGAAGACCTCGAAATCCTTCAGATTCAAGTCGATCAAGCGGGCATCGCCATCAAACAAGCTGAGCTAGCCATGGAAAACGCGGCATGGTTCATGGAACCGGTACAGAGATAAAGAAGCACGTTTACAATTGAATGAGGAGAAAGGCTAAAAGGGCATAGGCGGTCTTTGCTCCGAGCAGTGATTGCGAGGAGCAAAGAT
>PIVW01001465.1 GCA_003353825.1 Chloroflexota bacterium | reverse complement strand
ACGCCGTGGCAACGGCCAAGATCAACCTTGCGTATACCCGGGTGTTTGCTCCCATATCCGGTAGAATCGGCAGGTCCTCGGTCACGAAAGGCGCCCTGGTCACCGCCTGACAGGCAACGTCCCTGGCCACCATACAGAACCTGAGCCAGATCTATGTGGATGTGAATCAATCCGCCAAAGACATGATGAAACTGCGCCTACAGATGACCGCCCACACCAGAAACCCCGAAGCCCTGCTGTTCATAGATAGTGAAACCGATGCCTATGCCGGCAAGTACGTAATGAAATCGGAACTCACCCGGTCGAGCAAGGTCTCCAAGCGAACAGAAGTATCTGTCAGCGACAAGATAGTGAACTTCGACGTGGGCAAGGAGTATTGGGTCGGCATCAGCATCAAGCTCGGAGAAGAATTCCGTGACAGTAGCGATTTCAACGACCAGGGGATGCTCCTGCAATGGCACTATCGGGATTGGCTTCACCCTGAGGTCCGTGATGCGCAGCCGCTTCTCCTGCGCTTCAGAGATGATAAGGTCCATGTTCATAACGAGGTGCTGCAAAAATACATGGCCAGCGTTTCTCCGGCATACGGCGAATGGGTCGACTGGGTAATACATG
>PIVW01001464.1 GCA_003353825.1 Chloroflexota bacterium | reverse complement strand
CAAAAAGAGATAAAGGCATATGTGAGCACAAAGGAACCTTTAGACAAGGCGGGCGCGTATGCTATCCAGGGGCTCGGCGCTCTCTTTGGTTACCAACCACCGGAGGATCGCCCAGCTACCACTCCCCCGAAAGATAGATGGCGGTACTGACAAGCTACTAGCTAGTGACAGATGATACCATTTTAAGATAAGTTCATTTTTATGCCTGCAACCCACCACCGAGGGCGTTGCCTGCTCGTACAATTGCATCCCAAAGCTCCTTGAGGAGGGCCTTACGTCTCATGGCTACGGAACCGCTGGTACCGCCCAGGGCACTCTCGCTCTTGCACATGGTGGCCATCTTGCTTAGAATCCGGCGGGCCTCGTTCTGCATCTCGGTGCGGTCGCTCTCCATGCTTTGGATGGCTGAAAGCATTCGGAAGGTGGCCCGGCGGCAGGTTTGGGTCACATCGCCACGTCCATCATCTTCGTGTAGGATATTCACCGGCACCCCGACTGGCCCCAACGACAGAAAGAATGAAGATACAAGCGTATTGAGAGCTGTGTAGGATAGCTGCTGAGCCACGACGTCGTCCTGAGACCCATATGCAATGGCAATTCGAAGGGCTGCGTCGG
>PIVW01001463.1 GCA_003353825.1 Chloroflexota bacterium | reverse complement strand
TACATGGCAATGAGGCAGTACAGTCGAATGATGGGACCATGTGCCAAATGGTGGCTGCATATAGGGTGGCGAATCTGGTTCCCAAACCCCCCGGGGCCCAATCCAGGACGGGTACCGTGATCACGTCGGGGAGACGACCAAGTCTGCTTAGGAGCAAGCATCCCTCAGCATCTAGTTCCTGATTGCTGGCCTTCCATTCACGCAGCGCAATTTCAAGCTCGTGGTTACTGACCTGCAGATCGTCTGTGATATTCAGCATGGCGGTATTCAGCGCTTCGCCTTCGGTAATGCGCGCATTCAGCTCTGCTGTGCGTTCGTCAACCATCTCCTCCAGATGTGTGCGGTGATTGCGCAGCAGTTCTTCACTCCGCGTGCGCTCCGTGATATCCCGGCCGATGGAAATTAGGTATTTTGCGTGGTTGGTCTCATCCGTAATAAGGGCGACGTAATATTCGGTGGGAACCTTCCGACCATCTTTACAAATTAGATCCAGTGTAACTTTTGCCGCCCCAGTTTCCAGACTATTAGTAATGGCGTCAGCCGCTCGTTCTAAGTCCTCTGAGCTGTAATAAGAATTCGGCGCCGGCATGCGGGATATCTCTTCATCTGAGTACCC
>PIVW01000182.1 GCA_003353825.1 Chloroflexota bacterium | reverse complement strand
TTGGTCGCGTGGTCGTGTGGTCGTGTGGTCGTGTGGTCGTGTGGTCGTGTGGTCGTGTGGTCGTGTGGTCGTGTGGTCGTGTGGTTGGGTTGTCGGATGGTCGAGTGGAACTGGTTGTTGAGCGCATAGGGAGCACGGGACCGGTATAAGAGTGGTTACCGGTTCACGCTGAGGCGCTGGTTTTACCCTTTCCAATCCACGTTTTCGGCGTTTGTCCGCGTATCGTTTCTGGCCGGTTTGAGGCGCAGCTTCTTTGGGACGGCTACTTGTGTTGCAGCAGCCGAGACCGGCGTTAGTTCCTGTGCTGCGGCCACCGGCACGTCCAGGCCGTCAGCGGCCAAAACTGGGTGAAGTGCAGCGATTGCCACTTCCAGCATCTCCATATCTGGTTCGTTCGTGGTCAGTTTTTGCATGGCCAGACCCGGTGCGATCAACAGACGCATGACAGAATTGGTTTGATGCCTGGTGCTGAAACGCAGGAATTCATAAGAAATACCTGCAACCACCGGAATCAAAACCAGACGAGAGAGGAGACGTAACAGCAAATTGTCGAACTGCAGCGGGATGAAGAGGATGATGCTTATCACAAGGACAAACAGCAAAAAACTGGTCCCACAACGCGTGTGCAGAGTCGAGAACGTAGCCACACTGGGTGGGGTGAGCGGCGCGCCCGCTTCATAGGCATTGATCGTTTTGTGCTCGGCGCCGTGGTACGAAAAAACACGTTTGACATCTGACATCTGGCCGATAGCGACGATGTAAACGATGAATAACGCCAGCCGGAAGATTCCTTCCAGCAAACCACTCAAGGCTTTCGACAAGTCGAGCCAGTTCTCGATAGCCTGACTGGCGATCGTGGGCACCATAAAAAATAGTCCGATACCAAAGGCCAACGAAATGATAATCGTTCCCCAGGCAACCGGGCCGCTAAAGCTTGCTGGCTCTTCCCCGCCCTCACCTTCATCTTCCTCTTCGAGGGCAACGTCTGCGGACCACATCAAGGCGCGGGTGCCTAGCACCAAGGCGTCCCACAGTAAGACCACACCCCGCACAAAGGGCATACGGGAAATACGGCTTTGATAAATCTTGGGCGGCAGGGGTTCCTCGTGCATAACGATCTCCCCTTCGGGATTGCGAACGGCTACAGCGACACGCTGCTGGCCTCGCATCATTACACCTTCGATAACGGCCTGGCCACCATAATAGAAATCGCTCAAAATTGACACTCCGTTGAAAAAATCATGAGGCCTATCCTAACACGTGAGCAGCCGATGGGCCAAAACCAGCGGGGGGTTTTACGGGATTTCCAGGCCTGAAACCCTTCGGTTCGCCCAAAATCCATCAATCATTCATGCGGAAGTGGCCTGACCGGTCGTTCTGGCAGGGCAGCCTTTCCTTGAGCGATCCAGGTCTCTAGTGCTGCCAACGCTCTAGCAGCGTATTGTTGATAGCGTTCCTTCTTTTTGCGCACATGGGGTTGTAATGGCGGCATCAAGCCGAAATTGCCCTTCATAGGCTGGAATTCCTTGGACTCGGCATGGGTAACGTAGTGAATGATAGCTCCCATCATCGTCACCGGGGGCAGTTTATGCGCTGTCTCACCTGACAGCAAGCGGGCCATGTTGATCGCCGCCAACATCCCTCCAGAAGTTGACCCCACATAGCCCTCAGATCCGATGATCTGTCCGGCAAAGAAGAGATCATCGCGATCATGCCACTGCAGGGTCTGCCGTAACAAGATCGGACTATTGATGAATGTGTTGCGATGCATTTGTCCCAAGCGCACGAATTCTGCCCGCTCCAGTCCTGGTATCATGCGGAATACCCGCCGCTGTTCGGGCCAGCTGAGATTGGTTTGGAAGCCGACCATATTGTAGAGTGATCCCGCCAGATTATCCTGGCGAAGCTGCACCACCGCATGGGGACGTGTGCCCGTACGGGGATCGCGTAACCCGACCGGTCGCATGGGCCCGAATGCCAGTGATCGCTCCCCCCGGCCGGCCAACACTTCCACCGGTAAACAACCCTCGAAAAAGCGTTCATCCTCTTGTTCGAACTGCCTGAGTGCGATACGCTCGGCCCCATTTAGGGCTTCAAGAAAGGCAGCATACTCCTCGGCATCGAGCGGACAGTTAATATAGTCACCGCTGGAATCACCACTATCCCGATCATAGCGGGATTGGCGCCATGCCGGCGGTATGTGGATAGATTCCAGTCTGACAATAGGCGCTAACGCATCATAAAAGTAGAGGTAATTCTGGCCGGCCAGGGCGCCGATACTGGAGGCCAGAGCACCCGAGGTCAGTGGACCGGTGGCAACGATGACAGGACCTACGGGGATGGCGCTCACTTCAGAGCGGATGACACGGATGTTGGGGTGCGAGGAAATGGCTGAGGTCACGTCGGCGCTAAAGGACTCTCGCCCCACCGCTAACGCCCCACCTGCGGGCAGGGCATTGCGGTCGGCACAGCGAATGATCAATGAACCAAGGCGGCGAAGTTCAGCCTTTAGCAAACCTTGTGCCCGATCAATCGCCTGCGCCCCCATCGAGTTAGAACAAACCAGTTCGGCAAAATCATCGCTCTGATGCGCAGCGGTCTGCCGTTTGGGACGCATTTCGTACAGGTTGACCTTGAAACCTCGGTTGGCGAGCTGCCAGGCGGCCTCAGACCCCGCCAGGCCGGCGCCGATAATAGTCACGGGTGATAGATCGTTTGCTGTCATTTTAGAATTAGGGATTGGAGATTGGAGATTAGGGATTGGAGATTGGAGATTAGGGATTGGAGATTGGAGATTTAGCTTGAGGCTTACAAACACCGTGTGTCAATTCTGAGGCGCAGGCGGGGTATGCGTCAAGATCGTAGCACGAACGTTACAGTACAAACCATCGCCCTTTTGCTTAACCTCATGTAGTTTTGTTATGCTAGCCACTCTGTTCTTTAGCGTTCTGGCTCCTTCGGAATTTGTGTGACTCCTACCAGAAAAGCATGTTTCGTTAGCACACGCAACACGTGTTTTCTAGGACCACATGAGATCCTCTTGACCCCTAATTCTTTTGGGAGGCTGTAAGTATGGTTGTCGATTGGTCGTTGATAATCACCCTTGGCGTCATTTTCTTCATCACATTATTGGGGGCCTGGCTACGTTCTCGTCGCAAAGACGAGTGCTTAACGGCGTTTGAGGGCTATCATGTTACATTAGAAAGGGTGGATGGCAGAATTGTGTGCGGAACCGTTCATGTCGAACCGACAGGCACCGAATTCCTCTACCGCCACGCCGTTCAGGATCAGCATCATGTCGAGGCCAGCTACATCCTTTATCAATCTGAATACGAGAACATTCAAGCGATTTACCGTTTCGCCGATGACCTCGACGAGGCCAATCGTGTTCGGCGCACAAAGCAGATCAAGCAGTGGTTCAATCCTGGACCCCTTCGGTTATTTATGCGAAAAACGCGCAATTTCCTCTCCACTGCGTCTGATTCCTTTAATGAGGTAATCGGCATTATGGTTGGCAGGGCGCGCAAGCCGGCCGGCCAACTGATGACCGACACCAGTGAGAGCTATCTCAAACAGTTTGGCGGTGATCTCATCGGACATGCCGGACACAGACACGATCCCCTTCTCGAACGATTTATCGGCCAGCGGGTGGTCTTTGAATTGTCAGAAGATGGCGAAGTGCATGAACATGTCGGCATCTTCAAGAATTATTCGGCCGATTTCCTGGAGTTATTGGACGTGCAGTTCCCTGTCAGGGAAATACTTAAGCTCACATCTAGTGAACCCGCCGAAAGTTGGGGCGTTACGGCAAAAATGGTGGATGGGGACCTTCATATCAGCAATGCCTGTAATTATCCGGTACTACTCCAAAAAATGGTGCCAGACCAGGCGGAAGAGGAGTTATTGGATGTCGTGGTCGATGCCGCAGAGGAAGTCGTTCTCTACCAGGATCAGTACATCCAAAGTGCTCAACTAAGCATCAAGATCGTTCGTGAGTTGGACATCATAGTACCACGAGCGCGTTGTGTGATTCGGCATCGTGCTGCCCACGTCGAGACAAACTATCTCCCTGATATCATCTTTGATCTGGGTCTGGTTTTGCGCTCACGGAGCCGTGACACAGTGCGGGAAGCACGATTGAGAGAATCACTGCAGCAAGATCAGTTAAACGCCATAGCAGCGGCAAATCTTGGGGCGCTACTTGTCCGCCAAGGCAAATATGATGAGGCCGAAAGCTACCTGAACAGCGCTTTGGAAATGAGGAATTCGTTACCTGATCGTGGGCGTCGTGCCCAGATGGGATTACGAGAAATCGGACGTCGCCGTAACCGTGGCAAGACATATGGATTTTGGGCCAGTTCGGTGCACAGGGATATTTCGACATTCACAGAGGATCCTGAAGTATCTTCTCAATAACTTGGGGGAACAAACCCCTCCACGTAGGTGGACGTGCGGCGGCGCGCCCAAGAGTCCGAACTTATTTGGCGAGTGCCCCGGGATATTGAGAAGATACCACTTTGCCACCAAAAGGAGATTTTCTATGACAATCGGAACTGAAAATAACGTAATTCAAGGATGCGGGTCACACCACATTGCCATCCAAACTCGCGATTGGGATGCGTCGTTGCACCTCTATCAGGAAGTGTTGGGCATGAAGTGGGTGGCCGAGTTTGGATCAGCGGAGCGCAAGATCACCCTGCTGGATATCGGCGATGGTAGCCATATCGAGCTGTTCCAACCCACGGCTGATACACCAGCCCCCACCGAACCCGCAACAAATGGTCCGCTCATCCACTTTGCATTAGCCACACTGGATACTCATGCCGCCATAGAACATGTACGTGGGCATGGATATGAGATCACGATCGAGCCAACCGAAGCAGACCTGGGCGCCATGCAAGTTATCTATGCCTTCTTCAAGGGCTCCAGCGGTGAAGAGATCGAATTCTTCCAGACACTCTGATTTTTGGACACTTAACAACGGTCTCAGATCAATTGAGGTGTATCAAAAATCCGCAATCGGTAAGACTTGGAGCCGCCAAAGGAAGGGGCTTATAGTCGAAGTCGATACTCGCTCTCGGTATCCCCGATCGTGCGATAATCCTGGCAGCCAAGATATCTATGCACACACCTGTTTCGAATCCTTCCACCAGCATCGAAATCGTTCATCTCACGCTGATGAGAGCTACCCGCACGGTACTCGATGATGTCAGCTTATGGGTAGAACCGGGGGCGATTGTCTGTCTGGTTGGGCCCAGCGGCAGTGGCAAGAGCAGTCTACTTAGGTGCATCAATCGCCTGACAGAACCGCCACACGGGACTGTATTTGTTGAAGGAGAAGATGTGGTGAACAAAGAAGTCGTGGAGTTGCGCCGGCGTGTGGGCATGGTTTTTCAGAAACAGGCACTATTTCCAGGCACTGTCGCCGAGAATATCGGCTACGGTCCAGCGTTGCGAGATAAGAAGCTCAGCGCTGACGAATTACAAGCACTGATGATGCAGACTGATCTGACGCCCGACTATGTAGATCGCCCGACAAGAGAACTATCTGGTGGCGAACAGCAACGTGTTGCCCTGGCACGCTCGTTGGCGACACAACCTCGGGCACTCTTGTTAGATGAACCCACCAGTGCACTGGATGCCGTCTCAGCCCGCCATATAGAATCTACTTTGCTCAAACTGAGGCGTGAATTAGGAATGACCCTGGTCTGGGTCACGCATGACATCGCGCAGGCCCGGCGCACAGCGGATCGTGTCGTGCTTTTGGATAAGGGCAGTGTAGCCGATTTTGGCACGCCCCAACAGGTACTCAGCAACCTGCCTTCAGAATAACAATGGAGATATCTATGAATCTATTGACATCCTTCCCCGTTGACCTCGTCCGTATCTTGGCCGCGTTTGCTCTCGTTCTGGCGGCTGCCGCCATCAGTCGTTGGCAGAATCTCGATCTGGAAAAATCTATGTTTATGGCCTCCTTTCGAGCATTCATTCAGCTCATCGCCATAGGCTATGCCCTGACCTTTGTGTTCGACACCGACCAGCCGGGGCTCATCGTATTGATCATCGTCATCATGGTAGTGATCGCGGCTTATACTTCTGGCAAGCGAGGGAAAGGGGTGCCGAATGCCTGGCGGGTGGCGTTGATATCGATCTCGATCGGAGCTACCCTGACGTTAGGTTTGTTGCTCGTTCTGAATATTTTCCAGTTTTCGACACAGGTGATCATCCCTATTGCCGGTATGGTGGTGGGCAACTCGATGAACGTCTGTTCTCTGGTGATGGGGCGCGCTCGGGATGAGGTCACGGGCAGGCAGGCAGAAATCGAAGCAGCCCTGGCTTTGGGTGCCAGCGGACGCCGGGCTGCTAGCCCTTATCTCAAGAAGGCCTTAGAAAGTGGCATGACACCGATGATCGATACCACGAAAACGGTGGGGCTCATACAGTTACCGGGGGCGATGACCGGCATGATCCTGGCGGGCGCCTCCCCTCTAGAGGCAGTGGAGCTACAGATTGTGATCATGTATATGATGATTGGCGCCGGAGCTTTTACCGGTTTGACAGCGGTATGGCTGACATTTCGCCAATTCTTTACCCCAGCCCACCAACTCAAACTTTTGGAGCCGTCGAACTAACTCCGCTAAGGGGTTCCAGAACTCAAATGCATCCAAAACCTTAGCCCTACATGAAGCATGAAACGTAAAACGTGAGGATTTAGACCGGATAAAATCTACGAACCACACGGAGTCGTTACAATGCCCAGTCACAAGGTAGTCCTGATCGATTACGACGACGATCTCTTTGATATCACCCCGCCCGTCCTGGCGTACATGCACGATGTCATTCATGCTGCCGATGGCAGGCTCGTCATCGGCCAATATCATGACGAACATGCTGTCATAGAAGCTGCTTCTGATGCCGATCTAGTCATCATCCAGACGATTCGTCCATTGCTGCCGGGGTCTGTATTGCAGAAACTGGTTAAATGCCGAGGTCTCATACGCGCAGGGCTTGGTTATGATTCGATCGATCTCGAGGCTGCTACAAAACTCGGAATCCCTCTAAAAAACACTCGCAGGGGCTGTCGCCTGCGAAGGGCAACGTTTGACGAACGAGCAAAGTTCCAGGTACTATGCAGAGGTCGTGGCACCACGTGGGAGTTCATTGTCATATCTTTAGACACACCGCCAATTCAGGATCTTGAAAAGGAGATATTATGACAACTATAGGCGCCCTATTTCAATCAAACAATGAGGCGGAACGTGCCTTGGATTCCTTGCAGGCGGCTGGTCTCACACCAGATGTAGCCCGGGTCGTTGTGGATGCCGAGGCATTGGGCAGGTGCCTGGATGAGACCAGGTTTGGCTCTTTGAACTGGAAGCTGGTTGGAGTTGCCACTATCATAGGTGCCTTTGTCTTCGGAGTTGTGGGTTTCATGGCGGGGGTTGACAATCTCCGTATGGGGCTGGCAGTGCTTCAACAATCTCTTGTACTCGTCGTACTGTTTGGTCTGACAGGCGCATTTGTGGGTGCGTTCCTCGGCATTTTCATTGGTTACAGTGACTGTGAATGTGACACGCGCCAATATGTTCATGGTATTCAACGTGGCGGTGCAGTGGTTGTCGTTCAAGCTGAGGGACCTACCATCGACTCAATTTACCACTTGCTGAGCAAAAATAAGGGCTCGTACACGAAATTGTGCGGACAGCCGAGTGGCGGTCATTAGAATTCCGTCTGGCGACAGGAATGCGGTCGTACACCATGATGCGATACACACTTGCCTCATTTTCCCTGCTGGCTCTGGCGCTCGGTTTCCTTCTGGCCACATCGATTTTTTTGGACGCTTCGCTCGCTGGGCTACCCTCGTCCACACAGCGCTGGATTGGAGTGATCACGTTGATCCTTCCAGCATTACTAGGCCTCTTGAGCGGGATCATCGCCGTCATCAATCAAGAACGTTCAACTCCATTAGCGATCTTGGGGATCGTGCTCAATATCCTGTGGATTGGCTTCTTCTCGCTTGTGCTTTCAATCGCCGGCTAAAGTCTTAGAACAGCAACGCCAGGGGTTCTTCGATTAAAAAGATAATCTGATTCAACAATTGGGTGGCCACAGGCCAAGGCAACGCAGATGGATCGCTTGTAATAGTTAGCGACGCCTGCCTGTGGCCATCCATGTTGCCGAGTACTAGCGTCGCGATCTGCGGGAGAGAGGGAGGAATCGACATCGAGCCGAAACGCGTTTCATTGGCTCTAAAGATGAGGATTTCCGGGCCATTATCCTGCTCATCCACCATCGTTTCTTCAGACAGCATTGCCAGCGCATACAGTCGTTCTTAGGGTACTAGGGATTTTCGCGCGTAGATATACGCTAAGGACAGACTTCTACACCAGAACCAGATTTCGATTGAGGACATACTCACCGTAAAGAATGATGTTGTCCCACCCAATGGGGCTAATGTGTTCCAAGAGAGACAAATCTACATCTGCTTCAAGGGGATCGCGCTCCAGCACAACCCGATTGATCTCTTGGGCTTGCCAATAGATAATGCAGGCCATGAGTAGGGTCAAGCAGCTGCTGGTATTCTTCATTGCTTGAAGGTCTCGCTGGGTGATTTTACCCTGCTTGCCATAGGCAACTTGTCGGGCGAGGGCATTGAGTTGTTCTCCTTTGAGCAAGCCACGCCGGACGCGTTGTCGCACAAGGGGGTCTGACATATACTGGAGGATGTATTCGGTCTTGAATACACGGCCCAGTTCACGGTTGGCTCGGTAAAAGTGATTTTTGCCAGGGAATGCTGCCAAACGTTTCATAGCAGTTGAGGCTGTGGCATGGCCATTTTCCAGAGAAACGTAGAAGTGCCCCATGCGATCCCACTGCTCGCAAATCTAGTCCAAGTGAATAAGACGGTCTCGTCGTTCAATCAGAGGGACGAGGGGGCCATAGTCTTTGTCATCATCAATGCGATAGATGCGCTGCTTATGTAGTCCTCGAATGCGCTGAGCAAAGCGGCGACCGAGCATCGCAAAGGCGGCGAAGTTAATTTCGGTGTACCCGTGCGTGTCGGTGTAATGTTCTTCGAGGGCTAAATCGCTTTCATTATAGAGAAGGCCATCCAGAACATAGGCGGCATCGCGATCCGTGCATTCGATGGCTGTACTGTAGAAAGGCGAGTAGTTGTCGGCAATAAAAGAGTAGAATTCGAGGGCGAAGTCACGTAGCTTGTGGCTGTACGTTTGCTGCAGCACCCTTTGATTGAGGGAGAAGCGCTGGCCATCGCTGCTGGAAGTCTTACCGCTGCCCCAGGCTTGTGAGACATCAAGCCTGCTGATAGCGTTGACCACTTGAGCCAAGGCACTACGCTGAGCCTCTTCAGTGAGTTGCCAATCAGTGACCCGCCTAATTTGCTCATAGCTGACATCATCAGTGAGTTGCGCCATCGTGTACGGACCGATGTTACAACCGTGGGCCATGATGGCCGCCAAGATGAGGCATACGTGTTCTGCCTGTCGTTGCTTCTGTTGGGCGGAGGTCATGAAGGTGCGGGTAAAACCCAGCTCGTTATCGACCTCGATCAGGAGATCTGCGAGCTTGATGGTTCGTAGATGCTCGGAGAGCCATGCTCTGAGTTCAGCGAGTCTTTGTTCAGCGGCCTCTCCTGATTTTTCAGCAGGGTCAGATGAAAGCGCCCACTGGTCATCTTTGATGCTGGCATAGGTGTTGTCTGGTAGAAACTTCAGGAACCGATCATAGGCTCGATTCAAACGTTGAGTCAGGTGTGCCTCCACTTCTTCCGCCCTGATGGGGAGCTCCGCACGCTCGAAGAAACTTTTTCGCCGGAATTCCCATTGCGCCTTGGATATAAAGAAATTCTCGAAGCGACCAAAACGTTTACTCTGGTGGACGTAGAGATTGCCCGATTTGACCTCGTCGCGAATGGCTGTCAGCAGGGCGCACTCCCACGCCCGTTTGTTTATAGTCCCGTTTTGTACGACCTGGGGCCGTAGAGTACGAGACAGAAAACCAAGTGGGGCATCTTCTGGCAGCTTGCGTTTGTTCTGATCGTCGAGTTCTTGCAAGAGTTGAATTGCCTCAATGACCGGAGAATGCACTCCTTCTTCCTGATGAAACTCGAGGTGCGCTAGAAAAGTGGGCGCAAATTGGCGCAGATAGCTATGTCGCTGTACGACCAGGTTGAAGGGATGGCTGTACTTGCCTGAGAGCCAGATGTCAACGGCATTCATCTGGGAAACCAGAGTGCCTCTATCTACATGATCAAACATCGTCTTGCGCAATTCCTGGTCGTTGACCGACTCATCCAAGAGGACTTCACCGAGGGTCTTGAAAGTTCCCAAAATGTTATGAGTAATCTGCCGGGTGCTGTACCTTAACAATGCGGATAAATAGGGCGAAGTGAAATTCGACCAAAAGTGGGACAGGTGGCAAACTTACGCAAACAATTCACAAAGGAGCGCATATGTTTGAGCACCTGCTG
>PIVW01001462.1 GCA_003353825.1 Chloroflexota bacterium | reverse complement strand
GTTCTAATGCCTACCAGTCCAAGCCCAATTCGCCCAACTGGCTGCGAATGGCGGGTATGTCTAAGATCCGAGCCCGGCCGTTACCCTCAACCATGCCGAGCCGCGTAGCGTCCTGATTCCAACGCATCTGCCAAATATGATGGGAGAGAGTCGGTGACACAAAGAGGAGACGTCTCTGCTCCAAATCAAAAACACCAAAGCTAGGCGGTGCTGTGCTGAAGGCGAGTAAACGCCCATCGCTGGAGACATCAATCATCGCGCAAGGCGCCTCCCACCCCTCCAGGCGAAACGCCCTCTCTCCTCTCACGAAGTCCCAGACCTCGATACCACCTTGAGGGCTGGCCACTGCCATCTGGGTGTCATTTTCCATGAAATCAAAGGAGTTCCACGGGTTCATGGCTGTGATATGATGGGATAGTTCTCGATCTCGTTCAAAGTCCCAGATTCGAATACAGTTACGCCGTTCATCCTGCCTACTCGCATTATCGGGACCGCTCTCAACCCAGGCCAGGTAGCGGCTGTCGGGACTAAACTTGACCACAGGGACACTTCCCATGTCCGGCCCCCGAACCGTCTTGATGGGCTTTAGGTTCACCTTAATAGGCTCGCTGAACGT
>PIVW01000715.1 GCA_003353825.1 Chloroflexota bacterium | reverse complement strand
CAGGTGGCGGTGTCACCGAGGACGCCATGGCCTGGCACGATGCGCCGAAGGACTTTCTCGTGCCGGTAAGAAAGCTTTCGCCCATGATCGCCAGACGATTCGCAGAGACATTACAGAAGAAGCATCCGGACCTCTTCAAGCAGGTTCCGGCTAAGGTCTGGAAGCGAGAGTGGTGCTCGTACTGCAAACCCTACGGAACAGGCAAAGGGGCCGTTCTGAACTACCTCGCCCGTTATGTCTTTCGGATTGCCATTACCAATCATCGGCTCATTTCCATGGACGAAAGCCATGTTACATTCCGCTACAAGGATCATAACACAGAGCAGTGGAAAACGGAACGCTTAGAGGGTGTTCAGTTCCTGCGGCGTTTCCTCTTTCATGTACTGCCGAAAGGCTTACACAAGGTACGCTATTACGGGCTCTGGCATCCCTGCAAAAAAGATCGGCAAGCCAGGGCCCGCCTGCTGCTTGCAATTACCAAGCTTACTACGGCATCGGATCAAGGCGACCCCATTCGCCTTATGGCCGATCTTGCCGAGCAGGCGCTTGAGCAAAGTGGTCTGGAATCCCACGAATACAAGGTGAAATGTCCGAAGTGCGGTAGCACGAACGTCCTCCCGTTAGAGGCGATCCGCCGCGGAAAGGCTGATAACACTACCCCTTACCTAGTAAGGGGGTAAGGATAATCTAACTCACTGCTCGCACGTTAATTCAGCATGAACGCAAGGCGGCGTGACTGATACCGGTCCGTCACGCTGTCAACCCCTCGTGTTTACGGCAATCGCCGTACGCCCACGCAGGCGGTACGGCCATTCTGAGTCCAATAGAAGCATCGAAACGCATTAACGCCATCAAAATCTACTCGATTAGCTCTAAGATACTCTACCGACATGCCTTTATCCTGCCCCGCGTTCAGTCCAATCAGGTTTTTCCCATCGGCTCCGCTACGCTGCGCGACGGGAAAAACCATATCTATTGGACTAAGCGGCTCCGCCGCGTGACTGCTACGATCTATTGCTTCTGCTGATCATCCTGCCTCTCTTTTCATTCATTGCTTATCCTCCATACAACCCGGCCACAGGGGCCGGGAGGTTTCTAAACGCTATGTATGGAGAATTAGGTATGGTTACAAGAGATAGTAAGCAATCGACGTACACAAGCCAGAAAACGCTGAAAAGCACAAAGCCCCGGGCGAAGAAGCAGGTCTCCCCATTGCGTCAACGCATGATCAGCGACATGGAACTGGCCGGCTATACCCAAGGAACCCAACAAATCTATATTGGTGCGGTCGTAAAGTTGCAGGATCACTACAGGATTCGCCCTGACAAGCTCACGGAGAAACAGGTGCAACAGTACCTTTTCTGGCTGCGCGATGAAAAGAAGGTGGCCCAAGGTACCTTCCAGACAAACTGGGCGGGGATTAAATTCTTCTACTACCATACCCTCGGCGTCGACTGGCCGCTCGTCACACGTAAGAAAGTCCGCCAACCTCTGCGCAAACGACTACCAGTGCCCATTGCCTGGGCCGATGGCCACCGATTGATTGCAGCCCTACAAAAGCCCGGTTACCAGCTTTGCTGCTCGCTCATGCTGGCCTTGGGCTTACGTATTGGCGATGTCGTGGTTCTGACCGTTAACTCCATTGATGCAACGCAGATGCTCGTACGCATCATTGGCAAGAGAAACAAGGAACGTGTCGTGCCGTTGCCGGAAACATTGCTGGTGGCCTTACGCAGCTTTTGGCTAACCCACCATCATCCGCGTTTGCTCTTCCCCAACCGCAGGGCAACGGCTCCGCTCTGCGTGAAGTCATTACGCAAAGCCTTCAATCAGGCCCGCGATACACTCGGTATCCCCAAGACCATCAAGCCCCATTCCCTGCGTCATGGATTTGCCACGCATTTACTGGAAAACGGCGTCGACATCCGCATCGTACAAATGCTGCTCGGTCATGCCAGCCTCAGATCAACGGAGATCTACACACACCTGACCAAGCCCATGTGTGACAACCTGCGTCATCAGCTTAACGGCATGTTTGCCGATCTCTTCACGGAAGGGGGCAACCATGAATAAGCCATCACTCGAAATCGCCGATGTCGTACGCCGTTTCATGGGGCCCTACAAAGAGCTATTCGGTGATCTCATGCTGCCCTCACACAGCCGGGCTTTGCAGGATATCGCTGACTGCATGACCGAGGCCATGGGCGGTGGACGCTATAAATGCAATAACTGTCATGAAGACTTCTGGAGCTATCACGGCTGCCGCAATCGATCATGCCCTAAATGCCACGGCCGCCAGATTGCCGATTGGTTGAAGAACCGAACCGCCGAGATACTGCCCTGTACGTATTTCCACGTTATCGCCACGGTGCCCAGTGAGTTACGCACCCTGTTTCTGCGACATCAGAAGACGCTCTATGGTCTACTCATGAAGATCGCTGCCGATGCCGTACGCGATCTGGCTGGAGGCAAACGCTACGTCGGTGCCGAGGTGGGCATCCTGGCGGTCTTGCACACCTGGACTGGCCAACTGCATCATCATCC
>PIVW01000181.1 GCA_003353825.1 Chloroflexota bacterium | reverse complement strand
AACATGATACCAGGTATCTACCATCACTCCCGGGTCCTCATAGCTCACAATCTGTGCGACGATGTGAGGGATGCCCACATGTGCGAAAGCTGTCGAGCGGTTGGCCCCATCCAATACAACAAACTGATTAGTGTCTGGGATCGCCGCCACGACGGGAGGATTCTTAAGAATGCCATTTTCAAGAATCCTTCTGCTCAGGCGCTCGACCCGGCGAGGATCAGCGTTTTCGTGGGTTAGTAGGGCGGCTGTGGGCAAAACCCGCAGGTCGGGTAAGGCAGTACTATCCTGCATACATGCTCCTGGAGATTGAATCAGAGACAACGGTTCGTTCGAGAAATCAACTGGCGGTGAATTCTGGATAGATTGTACATCGCCGTATAGGGGTTGACAATGTCAGGCCTCAAAATGCCGGCGCTATCCATAGGACGAAGACCACATCATTCCTTACATTTGACACCGTCCAGCGCCACTTCTATACTCGCAGTATGCAATCAAGCCATTGCCTCTCGTTGATTTTGGTTGGACTCATTGTGCTGGCAACTGTTTTGCTGCCGGCCTCCACAGCATCTGCCCAAGAAGGGATCGACCAGGCTGATCCGACCGAGGAGCAAATCGATGATCTGATACAGCAGATTATTAGCAATATGACGGCAGAGCAACGGGTGGGGCAACTCTTCCTCGTTACCTTCGTCGGCAGCGATACGGGGCCAAATAGCGATATCGCCAGATTGATCCGGGATCAGCATGTCGGCGGTGTGGTGTTGTTACCAGCCAACGAGAATTTTAGGAATGAGGGAGATACGCCGCAGACGGTTCTTCGACTCAACAATGACCTGCAGACCTACGCCTTCCGTGATCTGGATACGCCCCTTCTGTTAGCCGATGGCGCTATTAACGATACCGTCACCACTTTGGGTACCATACCCGGCCTGCCCTTGCTCATAGCCATCAACCATGAAGGAGATGGCTATCCCTATGCTGGTCTGATAAAAGATTTCACACCCGTGCCCAATAATCTGGCGATTGGCGCCACCTATGATCCAGATCTGGCCGAACAAGTAGGTGAAATCGTCGGTCGAGAATTAGAGGCGGTAGGCATCAATCTGCTTCTCGGCCCATCGCTCGATGTCTTGGACAATCCTCGCCCTGAACTCAAAGGCTATCCTGGCTCCCGTACCTTTGGTGGTGATGCCTATTGGGTGGCTCAGATGGGGCAGGCCTACATCAGTGGTGTACACGAAGGGTCAGGGGACAAAGTCGCCACAGTTGCCAAACACTTTCCCGGACAAGGAGGCAGTGATCGCCGGCCGGATCGCGAAGTTGCAACTGTGCAAAAGCCCTTATCAGCCTTGCAGCAGGTAGAGCTGGTGCCTTTCAAGGCTGTTACCGAACAAGCTGAGTCGAAAGCGGAAACCACCAACGCCCTGATGACATCACATGTGCGCTACAAAGGTTTTCAGGAAAACCCCAGACAACTCACACCACCGATCTCACTGGCGCCAGAATTGCAGACAATCATGGAGGGGTTCGATGACTGGCGTACACAAGGAGGCATTCTGGTCTCTGACGCTCTGGGTGTGCGTGCGCTCAAGCGCTATTATCAGGCTTACGAGCCCGATCGTTTTCCCACACGCCGCGTCACCCAAGAGGCTTTCTTGGCTGGGAACGACCTTCTGATCCTCTCACAATTTGATCGGGATGGGGTGTGGAGTACACAGCTCGCAAACATGGATGATGCCATCAATTTCTTCCGTCAGAAGTATGCTGAAGACCCTGCCTTTCGCGCTCGGGTGGATGAGTCTTTAAAGCGCATTATTCGGCTCAAGCTGAAATTGTACCCCCAATTGGATTGGGAAGAGACGCAGCGATCCCCAGAGAACCTGGCCGGGACGCTCAACCAAGGGGCCGATGTGGTCACGCAGGTGGCAAGAGCGGCCAATACTCTCATTTTTCCCGGTGCGACCGAGATTGCCGACCGCCTGCCGAGTCCGCCCCTGCCAGACGAACGCGTGCTCATCTTTACCGACGCCCGACCTTTGGGTGATTGCTCCGCCTGTCCCAGTGTCCCAGCCATTCCGGCGGATGCCCTGGAGCAGATTGTCGAGCGTTTATATGGCCCGGCGGCTAGCGACCAGGTTCGAGCTGAATCGATCGCCAGCGCCAGTTTTGATGAGTTGGACAGGCTGTTACGGCAGACTGAAAACCCTACCACTTTCCAGCCAGATCAGCAGCTCCCCCTTGAGCGATTTGAGCAGTTAAATGGCCTGATCAATGACTCTGATTGGATCGTCTTTGCCATGCTTGACGTAGATCAAGAGGCTTATCCCAGTTCGACCGCTCTCAAACGATTCCTCGACCAAAGGGCGGATGTGCAGCGAGATAAAAAGCTAATTGTTTTTGCGTTCAATGCCCCCTATTTTTTAAGCGATACCGAGATCGGCAAACTGACCGCATACTACGGCCTCTACAGCAAAGTCGAATCTTTTCTGGAAATGGCAGTCCGTACGCTTTTTAGAGAATTGACGCCATCTGGTGCTTTGCCAGTCAGTGTGGCCGGCGTCAATTATGAACTCGACCGCCAACTAGAGCCCGATCCCAGTATTCCCTTTGCCCTGACTTTGTACACTCAGTCTCAGGATCAGGAAGAACCGGTGGCGTTGCAGTCCGGTAGCGAAAGCATTGACCTGGATGTTGGGGATCAGGTTATTTTACGGGCGGGGCCGGTGCTGGATCTGAACGGCCACGTCGTGCCCGATGGCACACTTGTCGAATTCCGTTTTCTGGACCAACAGGCCGGAGTCGAGTTACCTCGAAGGCAAGAGCCCACCACCGATGGTTTCGCCACCACCCAAACAACCATCGAGCGTGCTGGCAGCCTGCAGCTTTCTGCCAGTGCCGGCGATGGCGCTGCTTCGGATGCACCTATCATTCTCACCATCGGTGGCGAGGCGGGCTCCTCTTTGGCGACGGCGACGCCGACATCCACACCCACATCAACCCCCAGCCCTTTGCCTACTGACACCCCCACACTAACTCCAACCGCCACCATGACTGCAACGCCTGCACCAACACCTACAGCAACACCTACGCCTATGGTGGCGGCCACCGAAAACAGCTCCGCTGCGGGTGGGCGGACCAGCTTGACCGTTTTTCTGCTGGTTCTAATTGCCAACATGATTGCGGCATCTTTACACTATCTGTTATCTAAAAGCGATCATCGATCCCGCCCGGTTGTTGTTAAAAACCTCTTGATCTCGGCCATTGGTGCACAGGGTGCATTTCTTCTTTACGCCTTAGGATGGCTTCCTGGCAGTGATTTTTTGCAAAATCAGATGGGAACGGCCGGCGCCCTGGTTGTTGCCTTCCTAGGTGGTTTGCTGCCTTTTGTTACAGATCGAGTCCTTCCTGAATCTCAGCCAGAACCCACCCGCTCTGTTTAGTGATAGTTGGGAAGCAAAGTCTACGCCCGGTCAATACATTCTGAATCATGCCTACCCCTACCCTCCCCTCCGGCTCTGTTTTGCGTGAGCGATACGAAGTGATTGATTTGATCGGCCAGGGCGGTATGGGTGCGGTCTATAAGGCAAGTGACAAGAGACTGACCGGCCGGCTTTGCGCTGTCAAGGAGATCTTACCCGGCATGGTCGGTTTTCAAGATGAGCCGCGAGCCTATCAGGAACAGTTTTACCAAGAAGCGAGCATTCTTGCCCGCCTTGATCACCCCAATCTTCCTAAAGTCAGTGATTATTTTACGCAGCATAGCCGAGAATATCTGGTCATGGATTTCGTGCCCGGCCTGGATCTGAAGGAGATTATCGATGAGGCAAGAGCTCGAGATAGATTCTTGCCCGAGAATCAAATCTTGGGGTGGGCCGACCAATTGTGTAGCGCACTTACCTATCTCCATAGCCGCAAACCCTCTGTTCTCCACCGAGATATCAAACCCTCAAATATCAAACTGACCCCCACCGGCCATATCAAGCTCGTTGATTTCGGGCTTGTCAAACTCCTTCATGCCGACGATAGCCGTACCGTGACAGTCGTACAAGGCCGGGGCACGGTACAATACACGCCACTGGAACAATATGGTGGTGACACCGGGCATACCGATGCGCAGAGCGATATTTACGGATTGGGCGCGACTCTGTATCATCTACTGACGCTTAAAGCCCCACCCGACGCCCGCCAGCGTTTTTTGCGCCCAGGCAGCCTTCCTCTTCCTCGCACCATCAACCCTGCCATCTCTACGAGTACAGAACGAGCGGTGACGGCAGCGATGTCTATGCATCCGAATGACCGACCCGGTTCTATGGAGGATCTTTCAGACCTGCTTTTCAGTTCCCATGAGGTTGTGACGCCAGGGGGGATTTATCGTGTGGCCGATCCGACCTGGCTAGATGCCATACGCGAGAATACGACACTGTTGGCAATTGCGTCGATCCTTATCGTGATCTCCCTGATCGTCAGCCTTAGCAATTCCATCGCCTGAACCCATACGAGTCCATCACGGCGAAAGTAAATGTAGGGTTTGCAGTAGGCGATTCATCACCGTGCCCCGTGCGCAGAAGCGCTAAAGCACTTACTACAAACCGCCGCCTTATTGTAGTCCGAGGCAATGCTATTGGTTTCAAAATAACATCGGTTTAGGTTAAACTGCAGATCTCCGAAATTCGTTCATTCATCCACTTAATTCGACATGCAACAGCAAGACCTTGCGATCCTCATTCTACGACGAAGCGAAGGGGGCGGCCGCCGCTGGCCGCTTGATCGCGAGATCATGCGCATTGGACGCAGTCCTGATTGCGAGATCACCCTTCCTGAACGAGTTGTCTCCCGTGAGCATGCTTGTATCGAACGGCGCGACGATGGTTATTATCTGTTCGACAAAGAGAGCAAAAACGGCACTTTTGTCAACGGCGAGTCTGTCGACGGGGAGCATCAGCTACGTGACGGGGATGAAATCCAGATCGCCCTTCGCTTCCGACTTACCTTTGTCGATGCTGGGGCGACGGCGCCCTTGACCATCGATATCACACCACCTGCGTTAGGTTCTGGACTCCAGTTTGATAGCACCCGTCGCACGGTCGAGATCGAAGGTAAGGTGCTAGACCCTCCCCTGAGCGTCGCTCAATACCGCCTGCTCAATACGTTGGTCGAAGCAAACGGGGCTGTGGTCAGCCGTGATGCCGTTGTCAGTGAGGTGTGGCCCGATGCCGAAAGCGTTGGAGTCACCGAACAAGCGATCGATGCCCTGGTGCGTCGTCTGCGTGAACGTTTACTGGAACTAGACCCTGAGCACCAGTATATTGTAACAGTACGTGGACATGGCTTCCGATTCGAGAACCCTGGCTGAGGGTGTGGAAAGTGATGGTGAAAAGACCAGGTGACTGATCTTTCGCTCTATATCCACATACCTTTTTGTCAGCGTAAATGTCCTTATTGCGATTTCAACACCTACGCCGATCGCGAAGCTGACTATTCGCGCTTTATACGAGCGCTATACCAGGATATCCTCTACGAAGGTCATACCCGGCATAACCCTCGGGTGCCAACACTGTTCTTGGGAGGGGGCACGCCCACGGTCTTGAATGGGGAGCAACTCGATATGATCTTCGAGGCTGTAGATCATGGATTTACCCTGCTTCCGGATGCTGAGGTCAGCAGCGAGGCCAATCCAGGCGCCGCAGATCAAAGCCGGTTTGAAACTTTAAGGCGTTTGGGTGTCAACCGCTTGAGCATGGGAGTGCAGTCCTTTAACGAAGATGAACTCCAGTTCTTGGGCCGAATTCACAGTGCCGATGACGCTATTGGGGCGATGACGTTGGCTCGCAAGGCTGGGTTCAAAAACATCAATTTTGATTTCATGTTCGGTATGCCCCAGCAAAACCCTGCCATTTTCCAACAAACGTTGCTACGAGCAATCGACTTGGCCCCCGAACATCTGTCATTGTACAGCCTTGTTGTCGAGTCCGGCACTCCGCTGGCAACCCGGGTAGCAAAAGGCCAAGACTCTGAACCCGACCCTGATCTGGCAGCCGACCTGTATGAATTGGCCTGTGAACTGTTGCAACAGGCTGGGTATCACCACTACGAGATCTCAAATTGGGCCCGTGGTCCCTTGCAGAGCAATGGTTTGCCCCGTTATGCTTGCCGCCACAATCTTGTATACTGGCGTAATCAGCCATATCTTGGTTTAGGGCCCGGGGCACACAATTCGGTCGAGCCTCATCGTTGGTCCGTCGTACGACCTGTAGGCGCTTACATCAAGTCGGTCGAGGAAGGCGCTTCGGCCAGGGGGTATGAGGAGAGGATATCTAGAGAACTGGCGATGGGCGAAACTATGATGCTGGGATTACGTCTGGTAGAGGTCGGCGTGGATAGGCAGGTGTTTCAGAAGCGCTTTGGTTTGGATGCGGTGGATGTCTATCCAGACGAGCTTTCAAGTCTGCAAGATCGTGAGTTGATTAGTGTAGACGCCAAGCGATTGCGCCTGACACCGCGGGCAAAACTATTGGGGAATGAGGTGTTTTCCGCGTTCCTGCCAGAGTGATTTCCTGTCGATCAGGCAGTCCTTCCCAATAGCATCGTGGCCAACTGACTGAGAAAGACGACACCGTCGTGCGTGCTGTCAGTTTCATCCAGTGCCTGCAATGCCGCTCTGGCATGATGTTCAGCAGCGGTTTCAGCATGCTCACGCGCACCCAAACGCTCCATTAAAGCCAGAATAGCGGCGAGATCTTCGTGAGTTATCTCCGCTTGCCGGTTGTAAATCGACTGTAGCGCCTCCGCCTCGGGGCCGGTCTGAGAAAACGCGAAGAGAACGGGCAGCGTTTTTTTGCGGGTGAGGATATCGCTGGCAGCAGATTTGCCGGTAACTGCCTCATCACCCCAAATTCCGAGGATGTCGTCCTGTACCTGGAAACTAAGGCCGAGTTCGTGTCCAAACCGCCAAAAGGATTGCGGCGAGTGACTGTCTGCAACCAATGCGCCTAACTGTGCAGAGGCTGCCAGCAGGGCGGCTGTTTTGCCGGCGATCATGATCATGTAAGTGTCGAGTGAAACTGATGTTTGGGTTTCAAAGTTCATGTCGAGAAACTGGCCTTCGGACAGTCGCAGGCAAGTCAAATCGAATACTTGAAGTGCCTCCAATACACGAGCATCTGGTACACCTGACTCACTCAAGCCCCGTAAGGCCGTATGGGCGAGGAAAAACATGGCGTCGCCCGCGTTGATCGCCTGAGCTTCGCCTACACAACTGTAGAGCGTAGGGCGGTGTCGACGTGTCGGGCTTTGGTCTTCGATATCGTCATGGATGAGGGAGAAGTTGTGTAACAATTCAACGGCTGCCGCTGCCGGGATCGCTTGACGCGTATCACCACCAGCCGCATAGCAAGCCATAAGCACAACCAGCGGCCGCACACGTTTTCCTTGGGGTGCGTACTCAGGCCGGCCTTGCTGATCTTCCCAACCCAGATGGTAACGCATCATGGCATACAGGCCATCTACGACAGGTCTTGATTGATTTACCCTTTCCTTCATATAACCTTCGATCTCAGGAATCCAGGTCTTAGCGAATGTGTCGAATCGTGTAAAACTGTTTGCTTGAGTCATGGTGTGAGAATCTGTAGGCGCTTACTCAATAATATCAATAAAAAATTGTCGATATTGGTCTCTTATCTGACAAGGTGATGAGGTGACAAGGTGGCAAGGTGATCGCTTCTTCACCTGAGCCGTCCTGATATATGTTTACAACTCACCAAGGTAAAAGGAGCAGTAATCATGACAATGCAGGTCTACAAACGCTATAGTGAAGCGTTCAGTTTTATCAGGCATACCGGCATGCAACTGTCAATCTGCCGGGTTCGCGTAAAGCACTGAGTGTCCCTGCGCCGGCAGCGAACATGGCGAGGCGCAGTTCGGCCAGAGTAGTTTCGATCTCTTCTGTCACATCTTCCGAACTGACGACCGCTGCCTTCAGGAGTGGGCCGGCCATACCACCTAGGTCGGCGCCGAGAGCAAGGCATTTGGCGATATCAATGCCATTTCGCAGCCCACCGCTGGCGAAGATCGACATTTGTGGGAGTTCCTGCCGAACGAACATAATCGATTCCGCAGTGGGAATGCCCCAGTCTGTGAAGGCGCGAGTCAGGCGCCGGAGACGAGTCGTGGTAGCCCGGTGATATTCAACCTCGGTCCAAGAGGTGCCTCCCCCGCCCGCAACATCGATGGCAGCAACACCGGCATCGGCGAGCCGGCGCGCCGCCTGTGGCGAGATGCCCCATCCCACTTCTTTGGCGATGACGGGCACAGGCAGAGTGCTGCACACACGCTCGATTTTTTGGGCCAGGCCTGACCAGTTCCAATCGCCATCCGCCTGTACCGCTTCTTGCAGGGGATTGAGATGTAAGATCAAGGCATCGGCCTCGATCATTTCGACGGCACGCAAACAGTGCTCGGCAGTGTAGCCTTTGTTTAGTTGAATGGCGCCGAGGTTGGCAAATAACAACAGGTTGGGCGCCACTCGCCGCACCTGAAAGGTGTACGCCTGTTCTGGTTCTTCGATGGCCGCTCTCTGCGATCCTACGCCCATGGCGATACCTGCCCTTTCTGCCGCTTCTGCCAAATTGAGGTTAATTCGTTCCGCCTCTTCGGTGCCGCCGGTCATCGAGGAAATAAGGATTGGAGCGCACAGTTGTTTGCCCATGACAGTGATCGAGGTATCGATTGTTTCAAGATCCAATTCGGGTAGGCCCTGGTGCAAAAAACAGAATCTCTCAAGGCCAGTTGTAAGCCGAGGGGAATCGACATTTTCTTCAAGATTTATGCGGATATGGTCAGATTTCCGATTTGCGTGAATGCCGGGCATTGTTATAACTCCTGCTGTGCTGTTCACACCGTTCATTTTGGATCTCGCGCAGTGTAGCCCCCAAGAATGTGCTTGTCAAATTGAATTACACCCTCGGGTGAATCGCGCAACTTTCGCCGGGCTACGGTGTTCCCTCTCTTGTAGCATGTCATGTTCGGAGAATTTTGTGCGATGCTGTAGACATGTTAGAATGACGAGGTTTTTGAGCACTTATTTGGTTCAAACCCTGACGATCGTCTTATTAAACTAGACACCACCATTGCTTTACCGGAGAAGAATATTCATGAGTACAGAAGGAACCACACAAGAACGTGTCGCCGAGATCATTGTTGATCAACTCGGCGTCGACAAGGCGGATGTTACGATGGACGCCCGTTTCCGTGAAGACCTGGAGGCTGACAGCCTGGATCTCGTGGAACTGATGATGGCATTTGAAGAAGAATTTGGCGGCGTGATTTCGGACGAAGCAGCCCAAAAGATATCAACAGTCGGTGAGGTTGTGGCGCTGCTCGAAGTCGAAGACGCCTAAGTCTTTACTTCAGTATTGTTAAAAGGATCGACACCGGGTGCATCGGCACTCGGTGTTTGTTTTGCTTGGCGTGGCCTCGAAGCGTTATGGTTCTACAAACCGGCCAGGATGATCTGCAAGCGGTGACAGCGCTGCTGCTAGCAGGGGGAGCGAGTAGTCGTATGGGTGAGAACAAAGCGCTTCTTGAGGTCGGTGGTGTGACGCTGGTCGAACGCATTATGAATGTAATCGTCTTACTAAGCGATGATATTCTGCTGGTAGCCAACGACCCTGTGCCCTACGCTCATCTCAAGCTCCGCCAGATTTCTGATCTCGAACTGGGGTATGGTCCGCTCATGGGCTTGTATTCCGGCTTGTGCGCGGCTTCACACGAACTTTGCATTTTGGTTGCATGTGATATGCCCTTCATCAGCCGGCCTCTCTTACGACATTTACTCACTCAAGCATGCGATTATGATGTCGTTGTGCCTGACACCGCTGATGGTTGCCACCCACTTCACGCCGTGTATCGCCGATCGGGGTGTTTGCCGGCCATCGAGTCCGCCATGTCATTGCAAAAACGTCGTATGATCTCATTTTATGGTGATGTGCGAGTGCGAAGGGTAAGTGGCGACGAAATCTCTCCTTTTGATCCCCACGGCATCGCCCTTATGAATGTGAATACACCTGAGCAACTGGCCGCTGCTAGGGAATTGGCTAGGTGTATGGAACTGGTAGGCCGGTAGACCAGTAGACCGGTTTCTTGGTTTACGGCATGAAGACGGACATGCCTGAGTCTTTACGACAGGGAGCAACATCATGACGAATCTATCATTTTTCCAAAAAGCTTACATTGTGGTCATGCAGATTCCCAGAGGCAAAGTTGCTTACTATGGCCAGATCGCTGATATGCTCGATGCACCTGGAGCGGCGCGTACGGTTGGCTGGGCGATGGCATCTCTCTCGCCGGCACAGGCCGAGATAGTACCCTGGCAGAGAGTGATCAATAAGGCTGGTCGTTGTTCGATCCGTTCGATGGAGCATTCTGCTCTTGAGCAACAAGACTTGCTCGAAGCTGAAGGTGTCAAATTCAACGGAGATGGTTATACAGATTTCGGG
>PIVW01001461.1 GCA_003353825.1 Chloroflexota bacterium | reverse complement strand
GATGCCACGGCGGACCTTTCCGACAACTTCAGCAACACGCCGGACTTCGGTGCGGACGGTGCGGGCAGCATCGGCAGCGCCTATGCCCTGAGCGTGAGCAGTAGCGGTGCCGACTCGGGTTTGAATGACGTGGCCACGGGTGAGGATGTGCTGCTGACTCTCAACGGTGGCGTCGTCGAGGGCCGCACGGCCCTCTTCGGCCTGCTGGTGTTCACGGTCAGCGTGGATGGATCCGGCAACGTGACGCTGGATCAGCAGCGGGCGGTGGCGCATCCCGACACGGGTGATCCGGACGATGCGGTGACGCTGGCGAGTGCGGATCTGATTGCGCTGACGCGCACCGACACGATTACGGACAGGGATGGCGACCAGGCCTCGGATCCGGCGTCGATCGACATCGGTCAGGCACTGAGCTTCCGCGATGACGCACCGGCGATCACGGTGAGTGTGGTGGCGGCGGCCGATCTACTGGAGGTGGATGAGACCGATCTGGGCACGGATGCCACGGCGGACCTTTCCGACAACTTCAGCAACACGCCGGACTTCGGTGCGGACGGTGCGGGCAGCATCGGCAGCGCCTATGCCCTGAGCGTGAGCAGTAGCGGTGCCGACTCGGG
>PIVW01001460.1 GCA_003353825.1 Chloroflexota bacterium | reverse complement strand
GAACAGGACGCACTTCTTGGCCTTGAGACGTAGGCCGGCGGCGCGTAAGCGCAGCAGCACGACCCGTAGATTCGTTATCGTCTCTGCAAACGTGGATCCGAACACGACTATGTCGTCCAGGTAGACGAGACATTGTCGCGGTGTCAACCCTCTGAGTACAAGGTCCATAACACGTTGAAACGTACTCGGTGCGTTATTCAGTCCCATCGGAATAACGTTCCACACTTCACGTAGGAAATTACAAAGCAACATGTCACAGTCGCCATCATACCTGTCATCACAATCCTGGTAAGAATAAGGGGTGGATCTGTTTATATAGTGCTTCAAGTTTTGTGGGAATGACAAGCTGTTTCTGCAGTCATCTAGCTCTGCTAACCTCGGCTCGTAACAACAAAAGCCTATACGGTTCACTGTGTATGCAATGAAAATGTCCATCATCTGGTCGCTCAAGTGATCCAGGCGAAGTGTCGCATTATCCAGGGATGAGTTATTGTGTTCCCAGAAAGTCACCACCAGTTCTTTGTCCCCAGCCAGAGCATGCTCCATTCCAGCCAGGACATCAGCAATGTTAGACGGCGATACGGGGTCAAACGCTTCAATCGCAGCAGCCAGGGAAG
>PIVW01001459.1 GCA_003353825.1 Chloroflexota bacterium | reverse complement strand
CCAGGATGCTTGGTGATGACTATGATATTGAAATTGTGGAACAACACCACCGCTTCAAGAAAGACGCCCCCAGCGGCACTGCATTGAGTCTGGCTGAGAGTATCTGTGAAGAGACGGGCCGTGATCTTGGCCGGAGCCTGGTGGATGGTCGTGAGGGCAAAGACGCCCTTCGCCAGACTGGTGATATTGGCATGCATGCTGTGAGGGCCGGTGACATTGTGGGGATCCATTCGGTCATCTACAGTACACAGGGTGAAACCATCACCATCGACCATACCGCTCACAGCAGAGACACGTTTGTGCGCGGCGCATTGCGAGCGGCTCAATGGCTCATTGGCAAGGCCCCTGGTTTCTATTCCATGCGTGACGTCTTGGGGATCGGGTAACTTTAGGACTCGTCCAGTAATAACTTCCGAATTCTCCATCTCATCTTCAGGCCATCTTTGTCCGTTCCTCAATCGCGGAATCCTCAACGTAGAATAGCTACGCCTCCGGTTCCGCTCAATCGATCACGCTCAAACCTAACCTAAATCTGAGCGGATAAGTCACAATTTATTGCTGAACGAGTCCTTAGGTCCTCTCAACCCCAGATTATTCCACAGTGACGCTCTTGGCCA
>PIVW01001458.1 GCA_003353825.1 Chloroflexota bacterium | reverse complement strand
AAGACCTTAGGCTTCGTCTCGCATTACCCCTATTTCTGCGCCTTCGACTTCTTCCTCCGTTGCCTCTGGCACGTAATCCCCAAAAAACTCATCCCCTTAGAAAACCTGCTCATGCACTATTTCACCGACATCCCGGCCCCGGCGCCTTCGCGTAAAATCGCCTACGACCTCGGCCAAATGCAGGTGTTATTGGCCTGCCGCAACGAATTCGATGTGCCCATCTTAGAGCTGCCAATGGAAACCGCCTTCACTCAGTTAAGCAAAGACCGCATCTGCTTCATCCTCAAGTTACTCTTATTAGAAAAACGCATCATATTCATCTGCGGCGATATGCACCAATTAACGCCCGTGTGTGAATTATTTGTGTCCTTATTGTTCCCGCTCCGTTGGCGCCACTTATATATGCCCTTATTGTCGCACACCATGTTCCAAGCCTTGATGAATAAGTTCAACCCCAACAACAAGCCGCGTCTCAACAAGTACACCACCACCAACACCACCGCCAGCTCAGTGTCGCACATCGCGCCCCACGGCTACAGATATCGCGACGACGCGCCCTTCATCGTAGGACTGCCTCGTTCGGGAACCACCTTGCTTTACAATCTGCTGGCACAGGA
>PIVW01000714.1 GCA_003353825.1 Chloroflexota bacterium | reverse complement strand
CAAGGGCTTTTTTAACAGTCACAAGCAATTTCCCAGATGGAACCGATACAGGAAGCAGAACTACAGATAATTCAGGAAGAAGAGTACAATCTTCAGCGGCTCCAGGCCTTTTCCCCGGTAATTGAAGAGAACAAAAGCCGTGTGGACATCCTGGAGCAGATGGCCACGATCAGCGAGCAGATCCCGGATGCAGGCGAGGACGATTTGACATCGTTGAACGAACAGCTGATGCGTCTGAACATTCTTCTGGCCCAGGAAGAACAGATGAACGAAGAGGGGGTTAACCTGAATAACCCTTATTTTGCCCATATTCGCCTTACAGAAGCGGGGCGGACAAGGGATCTCTATGTGGGCAACCAGGTCTATCAGACACCCGACCTTCTGGTGCAGATCATTGATTGGAAAGTTTCGCCGATCTCGATGATCTATTTTCTCTATGAGGAGGGCGACGATTTCGAAGAGGAGGTTGATGGTCGGCTGTTTGAGGGTGAGATAGAGCTGAAGCGGATCATCAAGATCTCAAATGGTGAGTTGGTGCGTATCCAACAGGGAGAACTGCTACTGGTCAAAGAGGAAAGCAATCGGTGGCATAAGTATATAGAACAGCGCTACCTGTTGAAAGGAGGCGCGGAGTCTGCTACCCGGCCCGGCGTGGCCAAAGTGGTGGATCCGAAACTGGGGATTGATCGACAAGGCAATATCAGGAAGGACAAACTCCTGCCGGAGATCACCGCCCTGATAGATGCCGATCAATTTGCCTTGATTACACGGCCGGAAAGCGGTTTTGTGGTGATCCAGGGAACCGCCGGTTCCGGGAAAACCACGGTGGCGTTACACCGGGTTGCCTGGCTCTATTTTAGGGACCCCCAACGCTTTAATCCTGAAACCATGATGGTCATGGTGTTTAACAAGGCCCTGGCCACTTATATCTCCAAGGTCCTGCCCTCCTTGGGAGTGCACAACGTCAAAACCGAAGTGTTTGAAGATTGGGCCTCGCGCTGCCGTTTTCGTCTGCTGCAAAATCGTTTACCAAAACATTACTCGGACCGAACGCCGGTCAGCGTGATTCGCTTTAAGAAACATCCGGCCCTGCTGACCATTATTCGAGAGTTCATCGGCGAAAAGAACGAACGCTTTAACAGTGAACTGGCAGACCAACTGGAGAAGAAGGGGATTCGCAATTTCCCAACCTGGAAACTGCAAAAAATGCCTTTTATCTCTCGCCTGTACACCCTGAATGAATGGATCGAAGGTGAAAAGACTATCAGTGGGGCGCCTTTCAACTACGGGATTGAAGTCTCCAGCCGCATTCAACGCTTGATTTCTGATTTTATCGATCTGGAAAAGACGCGTCTGGATATGGTGATTCTTTACTGGGAAGAGTTGTTCACGAATTTTGAGTTTCTCAGCAAGCGCTTCAAGGAGTTGGCCGGGGATGATTTGAGCGATGCTGAGCTGTCTGCTATCGGAGAGTGGCAGAAAAATCAGTATATCCAGAGGCTCAGCCTCGGGGAAACGGAGAAGGCAGATCTGTTTGAGATCTTCACCGGCAACGAAAAAAAGCTGAATGAAATGCCCACCCTGGATTACGAGGATGACCCCATTCTGCTCTACTTCTACCAGCATTTGTTCAAGGAAATTGTGAGCAGGGGAGGACGCAGCCTGGAGCTCTCTCATCTGATGGTGGATGAGGTTCAGGATCTGAGCCCGGTTGAACTGGCTGTGTTGCTCAAGACCCTGAAGGAACCGGCCAGTATAACTCTGGCGGGGGATGTTAACCAGAAGATGATCGAGCAGAGTGGTTTCATGGATTGGGAGAGAATGTTTGAAAGCCAGGGTCTGCAAGGAGAGGCAGTGTCGACCCTGACGATCGGCTACCGCTCAACTTTTGAAATCATGACCTTCGCACTGGATCTGCTTGGTGATCTGGCAAGCACGAATGAAGTCACAGCCACTCGAAACGGACCGCCCATCGAACTGTTTCATTTCGCTAATCAGGGTGAACTGGTCTATTTTCTGGCTAAAAGCCTGAAGGATTTGACCATCGTTGAGCCTAACGCCAGCATTGCCCTGGTTTGTCTGAACCCGGAAGACGCAACCTCATATTTCCAACTCCTGGATAGGATGGAGCTGAATGATCTACGTCTGGTCAGTGACCAGGATTTTCCGTTTACACCGGGAATCGATGTGACTGATATCAAACAAGTCAAAGGACTTGAGTTTGATTACGTCATTTTACTGGATGTAGACAGCGAGCACTATCCGGAAAATGACTATTCCCGTTACTTGCTGCACATCGGCGCGACGCGCGCGGCACATCAACTCTGGCTCATGAATTGTGGGGAACCTTCCCCTATTTTACCGCCGTCACTGCTGACCCGGATGATTCAATAAACCATCATTTTCTCTCTTGACAAGGCCTCCAAAGATTCATAAAATCATAACTATGATGTGCCAAGGTGGCGGAACTGGTAGACGCGCACGGTTCAGGTCCGTGTGAGCTTTTGCTCTTAGGAGTTCGACTCTCCTTCTTGGTACCATCCCACAA
>PIVW01000713.1 GCA_003353825.1 Chloroflexota bacterium | reverse complement strand
CCTACACTTTTATTAACGGATTTAATTAGCTCACGGATTTACACGGATAAACACGGATTATGTAAAAAAATTAAAGAAAAATCCGTGAAAATCTGTGTTTATCCGTGAGCCTTATGTAAACTGTAGGGTGGCTAGAACAGTGAACAGTGATGAGTGATTACTGCTAGAATGGAGTGAACAATATGGCAAAACTGATTGACGCAATCACCGCCTCTCGCATGTGGCGATCCTTTTTTCGCCACGGATGGCCGGATAATCCATTGGACCGGACACTGGTGATGACTACGAATCTCTTTTTTCACCTACATCCAGTCAAAGTTAGCCGCCGAAGTCTGCGGATCAGGTATTCACTGGGGTTAGGGCTTATATCGACCATCCTGTTCGTGCTTTTGACGGGCACAGGCGTGTTATTAATGTTTTTCTACACCCCGTCGATCGAGCGTGCCTACGGTGACATCCTGGCCTTGCAAACGCAGATCCCCCTGGGGCAATTGATGCGCAATATTCACCGCTGGGCAGCTCACCTGATGGTCATTGCCGCCGTGCTTCACATGTTGCGGGTGTTTTACACGGGAGCCTATAAGTCACCGCGCGAATTCAACTGGATAGTTGGGGTCTTCCTACTGCTCTTGACATTGGGGGGCAGCTTTACCGGCTATCTGTTACCCTGGGACCAGTTGGCCTACTGGGCCATTACCGTGGGCACCAACATCGCTGGCTACACCCCGATGATTGGCAATGCCCTAAAAGGTGCCCTCATCGGTGGCCCAGAGGTGGGTCACCCAGCCCTGATCCGCTTCTACGTGCTGCACATCATGGTACTCCCGGGAGTTATGATACTCCTGCTCTCACTCCATCTCTGGCGTGTGCGCAAGGACGGCGGCCTGGCTGCCAACGAACTACCTGTAGATAGTGCCCCAGCTGACCAGCACTTGCCGCAGCCGCAGAAGGAAACAGCAATGAGGGAACAGAGCGCTACGGAAATCTTTCCCAAGGATGGGCGTAAAACTTATGGTCTGATGGCTCTGGTGCGCGGTGAATCACGCATGGTGGACCATGGGCCGGATGATACGGTCTTCGCCTTTCCCGTCTTGGCCATTATTGAAAGTGTGCTATTCCTGGGCACATCTCTAATTGTTCTGTTGTTCTCGCTGGCTCGGGATGCACCTCTGGAAGAAATGGCCAATCCTATGATAACCACAAATCCAGCCAAAGCACCGTGGTACTTTGTCGGGTTGCAGGAAATGCTGGAGCATATGCATCCGACCCTGGCCGGCATCATTATCCCTTTGATGCTGGTGCTGTTCCTGATCGCACTGCCATACCTGGATCACACCCGCACCAACATCGGCCTTTGGTTCACCTCAAAACGAGGGAAGCGAATCACCATGCTCACCACGCTGTATACGCTGATCATCGTACCGCTGTACATCTCATTGGACAACTTGATCGATCCGCGTGAAGCACTGCGAGAGGTCTTACCCCCACTGATTATACAAACTGTGCTACCAATGCTGATTCTGGGCGTAGTGATTGCCATTCCATTGCTCATTCTGCGTCGCTGGCGGCCCACAACACGCGAAGTGATGCTCGTTCTGTTTACCGGGCTTTTCGTGTCAGCGGTGGTCTTCACAGTAAGCGGCTTTCTGTTCCGTGGCCCCGGCTTCGAGATCTACTGGCCCTGGCAAATGCCTGACGGTTACAACCCGTGGGATAGCCTATAACTCAGTAGCCAGTAAGGACCAGCGATTAAATAACTTGCTCACTTCGATTCTGTAATTGGTAATTAAACCTGATAACCAACCACCAACTATCAACTGTCAACTATCAACTATATTCGTGAGGTATCTAATGCCTGAGATTAAACATACAAAAGACGGATTCACGCGACGACGATTTCTATTTATGTCTTGGACCCTGACAACATTGGCGGTTTTCGGTCAGAGCATTGTCGGCCTGTGGGAAATGCTCAAACCCCGCATTCCTCCAGGTGGCTTCGGTGGGGTGGTAAAGGCTGGCAATGTGGACGAGTTCGAAGCAGGCTCGGTTAACCATGTGCAGGTTGGTCGTTTCTATCTGATTCGGGTGGACGAGGGTTTCCTGGCTCTGTGGCAGCGCTGCACCCATCTGGGCTGCATCGTGCCGTGGGACGAGGAGGCGGGGGAGTTTCGATGTCCCTGCCACAGCTCGGTGTTCAACACCCGTGGTGAGGTTATGAGCGGAGCCGCACCGCGACCAATGGACCTCTTTCCGATCGAGATTCGTGACGGCGAGATACTTGTAGACACCGGTCAGATCATTGAGCGTGACGAGTTCGCTCCAACCCAGGCAACGTCGGCCTGACTAATTATGAATTACCAATTGTCAATTGCGGGAACAACAAGTCACAATTGACAATTGGCTATAGGGGAATCAGATGAACGATGTAAATTATGATAGTTGGTTAGGCATTGGACTGTTCTTCAGTATGGCGATCCTGATCACCCTCGGGATCTACAACAACGTTGAACCTGACTGGCGGGCGGTTACCCAGGCAAGATTCACAGCCGA
>PIVW01001457.1 GCA_003353825.1 Chloroflexota bacterium | reverse complement strand
TGAAACGTCACGGACGTATCATCACTTGAAAAATGAATATTTCAGAAACAGGTGCCTGTAGGTTCATGGGGTTTGCTGCACATTGTTACCACTAGCAGTTTACCCGTTCAATGAACGGGAATTATCATTTGTGTAGCAACCATGAAAATTGTCTAGAGGGGTCCAAAATGTCAAATTTATATATATTTGACCTATATATCTCAGAGAAAGTCTTCGGTCTGGATATGAAGGTCACCTATAAGGGTCATATGGGTCACACAAACTTAAAATCCCACTGTAAACGAAAAAACGTGCCACCATTTACTGGCCAAGCATTGAAAATAGTTTGCCCTATATATCAAGGAAAGTATTCATGAAATATATGTCAATAAGGTCTAAGGGTGTCCAAAATGTCAAATACATTACATAATTTGATAATGGTCAAATGAGGGGTCTTTTAGAAATATAGATCCATAGGATCTGGTGTCTCACCTGTTGAATTTACAATTTCAATGAAAGTAGGTCACAGTGACCTAATTCTTGAAATGTAGGTCATTGTGTCCAAGAGGTGTCCAAAATGTGAAATACATTTAATATTAGGCCATTTCTGGTCAAATGAGGGTCCGTTTTCAAAAAATC
>PIVW01000712.1 GCA_003353825.1 Chloroflexota bacterium | reverse complement strand
ATTAAGTGAAAAACAAGAAAGGTTTGACACCACTTGATATTGCTAGGAGACGAAAGCAAAAAGACATCAAGGGGCTACTCTTAGAAAAAGCCGCTGAAACATCCATTCATATAGCTGCCGAGATTGGAGATCACGATAAAGTCAAGACGTTCCTAGAACAAGGTATCGATATTAACGCCAAGGATGATAACGGCATGACACCTTTAATCAGCGCTGTCTCCAACGTACAGACTGAAATGATTAAGTTCCTTATTGAAAACCGAGCGGATGTCAATGCAGGTGATGAACAAGGCTATGTACCTTTGGTCTATGCATTATGGAATGGAGACTCCAATTCTGTGAAATTGCTGCTGGACAAAGGTTCTTTCCGCGAACTCGATCCCTTTGTCACCCATCGAAGTTCCGATTTTGGATTGGACCAAAGCCGACCTCTAGGTGACGGCGTCGTTACAGGATACGGTACTGTTGACCGCCGTCTGGTGTATGTCTATGCCCAGGATTTCACAGTCTTCGGTGGATCCTTGTCCGAAACGCATGCCGAAAAAATCTGCAAGGTAATGGATATGGCCATGCGTAACGGCGCACCGATTCTTGGATTGAATGACTCTGGTGGGGCCAGGATCCAGGAAGGGGTCGTATCGTTGGGGGGGTATGCCGATATTTTTTTGAAGAATACCATGGCTTCAGGCGTGGTGCCTCAGCTTTCCCTGATCCTTGGACCCTGTGCAGGAGGCGCCGTCTACTCGCCCGCACTCACCGACTTTATCATTATGGTAAAAGAGACCTCACATATGTTCGTCACCGGCCCTGAAGTCGTCAAGACGGCAACACATGAGGATGTAAGCTTCGAGGAGCTGGGGGGCGCTTACACCCACGCCAGTAAAAGTGGCGTCTCTCACTTCGTGGCCGATAATGAAGAAGATGCCACCTTTATGGTACAGCAACTACTTTCTTACCTACCACAAAACAACCTCGAAGACCCACCCTATGTAGCTACAACAGATGATCCTCTGCGGCAGGACCCCGAACTGGATGATATCATCCCCGACCATCCGAAAGAACCATACGACATGCGTGAAGTCATACGGCGCGTTTGTGATGAAGGTGGCTTTTTGGAAGTACACGAACACTATGCTCAGAACATTTTGGTAGGATTTGGGCGTTTGGGCGGGCGCAGTATTGGCATCGTGGCCCAGCAACCCGCGGTGCTCGCCGGTGTTTTAGATATCGACGCCTCCATCAAGGGGGGCCGCTTCATCCGCTTTTGCGACGCTTTTAACATCCCCATTATCACCTTCGAAGATGTACCTGGATTCATGCCAGGCATTGCCCAGGAGCATGGCGGTATCATCCGCAATGGCGCCAAACTGCTCTACGCCTATTGCGAAGCGACTGTCCCCAAGATCACTGTCATCACTCGTAAAGCTTATGGCGGCGCTTACTGCGTTATGAATTCCAAACACATCCGTGGCGACCTCGTGCTGGCTTGGCCGACTGCTGAGATCGCCGTCATGGGGCCTGAGGCCGCCGTCAATATCATCTACAAGCGACAGTTGGCCCAGTCTGCAGATCCCGAAACGGAGCGAGCCCGGCTTGTCGCTGAATACCGTCAGAAATTCGCCAATCCCTATGTGGCCGCATCACGAGGTTATATCGATGACGTTATCCAGCCACACGAAACCCGACCCCGGCTGATTAATGCCTTAGAAATGCTCCGCAATAAACGGGATACCAACCCCTTCAAGAAACATGGGAATATACCCCTGTAAGCCTGTATCAAAACATCGATAATAGTTCAGACAAGTGATCCGTATTACCTGTCTCGTGTCGCTTCATCTGACTTCAATTCGCAATCCGAAATCGTAAAACAAGACCCTCTATGGAAATCACAGTCCGCCTAAACAGTGAACACTACAGCAACTACGAGCATGGCATCATCGGCGTTGGTACACCCCTTAATATCTACATCGAATCAGGCACCCTGTTTGCCGAGCAAGTTGAGGATGCCGCCGGCTGGTACCAACGGCTGAGCCGACCCCAAGAGAAGGCGCTGGTACAATTGAACCACAACCGCTACGCATTTTGCGGCCAGGTGCAGGACGTGCAAGTGGATCAAGATGATCTCGACATCTACTACTTCGTGCTGCTCGACTGTGGCTTGCCCGTCAGTCTGTTGGTCAGCGACCTGCGAGCTGAAACAGGCGTAGGAGATCTGGGACGAAATGTACCTGATCCAGGTACCTGGTTGATCGGCGTCACTCATCTCTCTATCGACTGGGCAGAGGATATGTCGTTGCCGGTTGCGGAGGCCGTACAGGGCAGCGTTACCAGGGTCGAGCGCTTGGTGCTGCGTCCGGGCCCTGGTTTTGGCGAATTCCGTTCCGAGCTGGAACTCCCTCTCACTCCCCTCGCACCTGACCAAGTCTATCTGACACTTAAAATAAGGGATAGGCTGCGCTGAATAAATCAGGCCCTGGTGATGGTTACATATTAACTGATAGGACACCATTCAGTATTGCAATAGAAGATGTACAATTTCTGTATTAGTCAA
>PIVW01000711.1 GCA_003353825.1 Chloroflexota bacterium | reverse complement strand
TGATGACCTTGAGCGTTTTTTCCACCACGCCCACTCGATGTTTGACCAGCAAGTACAGCAACTCCTTGCCGTTGATGAGGCCGATGCGGGTCTTGTTGGGGGCGCTGGCTTCCTTGCGAGCGCCTTTGGAAAAATCGCTGGTCGTAATGATGATGCCCTGTTGGTGCACTTGCAGCGAACCGCGCAGTTGGGTGACTGTCGGCGCCTGCACATTGCCTTTCCAGCGCTTGACCTGCACGGCGGCATTCACCTCGGTCAGGCCCGCGGCCCGATAGACGCCCACCACGTCGATGCCGCCATCCCCACTGCGTTTGGTGACAGTAACCGCGCTCTCGTCGAAGCCCATCTGGATGAGTAACTCGCCGATGAGGGCCTCGAAGCGCTCCGACGGCATATCCCGCAAGAGCTTGCGTAGTTCTGTCCGAGTCTGCTGATTGATCTTCTGCACCTGGGCGTCGATGCCACTGGGTTGCCAGCGCGCCAGCCCGAACATGCCCCGGCCCGCGCGCACGAAGAGCGAGTCCTCCTGCTTGGAGTCGGTGTAGAGGCGGGAAGCCATGGTGGCGTCCGGGGTCAGGCCGGAAGGCTGGATTAGGTCTTGCGTCAGCGCCCGCTCGGTGATTTGCCGGTAGTGCAGGGGCTCTCCAGCTTGTTCGAGAATTTTGTTTGCAGCGTCAAGATAGGTCATAGCACCTCATCAGACTCACTTGCCAGTTTAGTCAACACATCTTGATACACCTGTTCAAAGATCGCTTCTCGCACCTGCTGTCCGAATTCTTCGTTGTCGTTGATGCGCTTGAACATGTCGAAATTGCTGTCTATCATGGTTTGCAGGACAGCCATAAACAGGGCGTCGTGCAGTAGCCTGACGTTCTCTCGACTGTTTACCTTGGCGCTTTCGTGCAGGCTCTCATTTTTGCTCAAGCGGGCTTTTAGCTCAGCGAAGAAAACCCTGTCCCCCTCATCAAATTCAGTGCCAAAACGATCATTCAACTCTTGGATGATTTGGGAGAGAGCCGCTTTTTCAGGATCGTCCAACAAAACGCCATCCAGACCTGATAGGGGATCAAGCCAGCCATTTTCATCATTCAGGCTGATAGCGCCGCTGTGAGTTTGCCGTATACGATAGCTTTCCAGATCGACGCTTTCGGCAAAATGCAGGGAAGGGCGTCCCTCTTTGGCAGGAAGCGATTTTAGAAGCAAACGCCCGAACAGATAGAGCCGTTCCAAGTCGGCGTCACGGAATGTGATGATCTGGGACAGAAACGCATAGAGACGGATGTAGTTGCGTAGTTTACTGCGGAAGTCCTCGCGATGTTCTGGGGTGGAGATGTAGCCAAATCTATCTACGACCGCCCGTAGCAAGGGTTGCAACTTGGCGGCCTTCTCGCCCTTACGTAGAAAAAGTTCGGCGATCTCGGTCACCTGTTCAGGAGGATAAAGTTCAAATTCAGCCAGTGCGTCTTGGAGATCGTATAACTTATTGGGATCGGTGCCCTCGCTGAGGATGGTGGTTTCGTAATAGTCCTGAAAGTCCTCACGAATGTGTTCGATTTCGTTGACAAAGTCGAGCACCAATGTTTTGGCTTTACCCGGATGGATACGGTTGAGGCGGCTGGGGGTTTGTACAGCAGCGACGCCGGACAGGGTCTTGTCGATGTACATGGTGTGAAGCAGGGGCATGTCGTAGCCAGTCTGGAACTTCTCGGCCACGATAAGGAAGCGATTTTCAGGCTTTTGGAAGGCACTCGCCGTCTGGGTATCGGCAAAACCATTCATGTTCGCCTCGGTATATTCCTTGCCGCCATCTTCAACCGTTCCAGAAAAAGCAACAAGCGCTTTGAGGGGATAGCCCTGCTGTTTGAGGTATTTATCGAACGCCCTTTTATACCGTACAGCGTGTAAACGACTGCGTGTCACCACCATAGCTTTGGCCTGGCCCACCCCCTTGACGTTGGGGATTCTATGACGGGTGTTTTCCCAGAAATGCTCTACCATGATCTGGGCCTTGATGGCGATGGTGTGTTCGTGTAAGTCAACGTAGCGACGCATCTGGGCCATGGCCCGACTCTTGGGATAACGAGGGTCATCCTCGACGGTTTTGAGAAGATGGAAGTAGGTGGCAAAGGTGGTGTAATTCTCCAGCACATCCCGAATAAAGTTTTCTTCGATGGCCTGGCGCATGCTGTAGAGATGGGAGGGCAGGAAAGAGCCATCCGCCTGCTCCTCGCCAAAGGTCTGCAGGGTCTTTGGTTTGGGCGTGGCAGTGAAGGCGAAGAAACTGAGATTGGCCTGGCGCCCTCGGGCTTTCATACTGGCATTGATCAGGTCTTCATCTGTTGGAGCGTCGCTTTCCTGAGCATCCTCGTCCACGAGATGCCCACGTAGCACGGCTTTCATGCTTTTGGTGGTCTCGCCGGTCTGCGAGGAGTGGGCTTCGTCGGCGATGATAGCGAAGCTATGCCCGGCCAGAGCATGGACTTTATCGAGGACAAAGGGGAATTTTTGCAGGGTAGTGACAATGATGTGGCTGCCTGCCTCAAGCGCTTCA
>PIVW01000180.1 GCA_003353825.1 Chloroflexota bacterium | reverse complement strand
AATCCCTGGCGTTGGGCTGTTTTGTAAATCCGTTGGGCAACGGCCAGATCGTGCAAGCCCATACCGATTGGGCTGAACAGGATAATCTCTTGTTCAGTCTCTCTGCCAGGTTTCTGGCCACTGACGATTTCTCCCAGTTCGGCGTAAATGTCTTCGTCGCTAAATTGGCCGTCGCGCCACATCAGGGCCACGGTTGAGTACATGCGATGTTTGACCTGCAGCCAATCATCGACGACGATTTTATCGGCGTGGCGTAAGACATCATACGAACATTCGTAGCCGGAAACGTGCGCATAGAAACTGCCCGGGCTCAGCCAACCCTGTTCGACAATGGGTTGGGTCGTGGTCGTGGCCGTGACCAGCACCTCCGCCTGGCGTACCACCTCTTCAGCGCTATCAGCCACCGCCAGCTCCATGCCCAGCCGCTGATTCATCTCTGTTACAAACGCTTCGGCGCGCTGGCGGCGGATGTCGAAGATAAGCCCTTGCCGAAGGCCTGGCCTGGCAACTTGCACCGCCATCAACTGGGTTCGGCACTGCACTCCCGCCCCGATCAATCCCACCCGGGTGGCATTCTCAGAGGCCAGATACCTGGCCCCGACCCCGGTGGCCGCGCCTGTGCGCATAGCGCTGATAAGGGTGTCATCCATCACCGCCAGGGGTAAGCCGAGTTTCGTATCCTGCAACATCACCAGGGCGGAGGCGCGCGGCAGACCATGCTGTTGGGGGTTGCGCGGAAAGCTGGCGATGTTCTTCACTCCCACCGTGTCAAAGCGGCCGCCTAAATAGCCCGGCATGATGTTGATGTGATTATGCAATTCTCCGGGTGGCGCTTCCTGCCAATCCAGTACGATCTTTTCAGGGAGCGCGTAGTCCCCGACGGCGTGCAGCCGAAATACATCTTCCAGATCATGTACGGCCTTGGCCATGTCCAGGCCACCCGCTGCGATCACATCTTCCTGGCTCAACCACAATAGATCTACTTTTTTCGACATTTGGCTTCTCCTGTTTTTTAGCGTAATTCGCACACCGCCCACAGGAACGGTCGTATACGCTCTTCCACCAACTCCACACCCAAGCCCGGCCTTTCGGGTATAGGCAGGTAGCTGCCATTTCTATCATATTCCGGCGCATGGTCCACGATTTCGTAATGTTCGGGGATACGATAGGGGTAGAGTTCGAGGATGCTAAGGTTGGGGATACAGGCGCTAAGTTGTAGGGCAGCGGCGGTGGAAACGGGCGTCACGCCGGCGTGATGAGGCTGGATCTTCATGTTGTAGACCTCTGCCATGGCCGCGATCTTTTTAGTTTCCATCAAACCCCCTGTGTTACCGATGTCCGGCTGCAGGATGTCGGCGGCATGGCTTTCCATCACCGGGCGAAAACCATAGCGGCTGTAAAGCCGTTCGCCGACAGCGATAGGGATATGAACATGCTCGGACACTTTTTTCAGCGCCCCGATATCGAAGGGGTCGACTGGCTCTTCCAGGAAGAATAAGTTGAATTCCTCGAGTTGGCGGCCAATGCGTATGGTGGCATCGGTCGTTAGTTCGGCGCTGATATCCACCAACACCTCGATATCTGCACCAACAGCGTCTCGAACCGCTTTGACGCGAGCGATCGCCAGTTTCTCATGGTCGCGGTCAAGCGCGCGTAGCGCCACATGCCGTATGCGGCCATCTCTGTTCGAGGTATCGGGCATCGCCAGGGGATAGAGTTTGAGCGCTGTATAACCATCTGCAACGACCTTTTCCGCCGCTCTGGCGAACTCATCCGGCGAGTTGGATCGAAACGACCAGCCATTGGCGTAAACCCAGGCTTCATCCCTGAATTTTCCCCCCAACATCTCATAGATCGGCACGCCCAGCGCCTTACCTTTGATGTCCCACAGGGCCTGCTCGATGGCGCTGATGCCGGCGAATACGATTGGCCCGCCCCCTTTGGCCCAGAAAGAATGGTCATACATTTCGCTCCAAAGGGCTTCGATACGAAAAGGGTCCTGGCCGAGCACAACGCCCTCGATCAGATCTTTGATCATGCCTGCAGCTGCGGTCGCCCCCATGCCGTAAGCGATGGCGGCGTTGCCGATACCGCTCAAACCTGCATCGGTATACACCTGAACGAGAATGGGTCTGCGCCCGGCGATGTCGGCCAGGTAAATATTGGCTTTGGTGATTTTCATAGGAGAATACTCATGAATACATATAATATCACGCGAATCGATCCGGCCTCAATGGCGTCAGATCGATATCAGGTGGGACGTCATCGATGATCTGCGTCACCAGTTTTCCGGTAATGGGGCCATAGGTGATGCCCGCCATGCCATGCCCGGTGGCGATAACCAGGTTCTGCCAAGAAGGGCTGCGACCGATGTGAGGTAAACTGTCGGGCGTCATCGGCCGTAGCCCACGCCATAACTCCAGATCCTGCAAAGTGTCCAGGCCGCCAAGATAGGTTTGAAGGGCCGAGCGGGTGGCCGAAACCCTTCGCATATTAATCGACATATCAAAGCCTGACATCTCCAGGGTACTGCTGACGCGCAAGAATTCGCCCATAGGTGTGACTGCTACTTTGGCTTCCCCCAGGGAGAGGGGCAGATCGGGGAGGTCGTGCGGGCGTTGGACGGTGATGCTATAGCCTTTGGCCGCCTCGATAGCCAGGCGTAGGTTCAGGCGACGGGCAATTGGTTGCGACCAGGCGCCTGCCGCCAGGATAATATCATCAGCCTCAAAGGCGCCGCGCGTTGTCAGCACTTTCGAGATGCGTTTCCCTACTGTTTCAAAGTCCAACAGTTCCGTATTTGTATGGATTTGAACGCCCATGGATTTAGCCACAGCGGCTAACTTGCGCACAAAGCGCCCCGGTAGGAGATGTGCATACCCCTGATAATAAACTCCACCAAGCACAGAAGCCTGAACACTGGGCGCCATCTGCCGAACCCCATTTTGATCAAGTATTTCGCCGTTTACGCCAAAGTCGTTGAGCAGGCGCAAGTCCCCGATTCCGTGTTCAAGACCTGCCTGGGTATGGAACAGCATCAAGCGGCCATTGTAATGGTAGCCATCATCCAGGACATGCTGATTGTGCAGTTTTTCGTATAGGCCAAGACTGGCATGGCCGAGCGCCAACAGCACGGGGATCGCCCGGCGCATCGGTTCGAGGCGACATGCCCCGCGAAAACGCCAGAGCCAGCGAAGCAGGTCGGGGTCGAGACGGGGTCTGATGGAAAAGGGGCTGCCAGGATCCAGAAGCCACCGTATGCCCGCACTAAGGGCGCCGGGCGCGGCCGTGGGGATGGCATGGTCGATGGCGATCAGTCCAGCGTTACCATGAGAACTCCCGTTGCAGATGTCGCCGCGCTCGATGAGCACCACGCTGTTCCCCTGTTCAGCCAGATAATAGGCAGTGCAAACACCGATTACACCGCCACCAATGATCAAGACTTCTTTTTTATTCATCATATTTAGCACGTAGGGATTGTTCCCAGGCTGTGCAGAGAGAATCAGATCTCGTTGGGGCAGGTACAAGTGGAATGGTAAATCTTACAAGCGTGATAGCCCGTTCGCCGGTCCGCGCCTAACTGACCTCGCTTTGAGATCAGTGCTGTTGTTTTGGATCTAGGATGTCGCGCAGGCCATCTCCCAACAGATTGAAGGCCAGTACTGTAATGAGGATCGCCAAACCTGGGAAGATAGAGACCCAGGGAGCGTCGAACAGATATTGAGTACCCTCGCGAATCATGGAACCCCAGGCCGGCGTCGGAGGCGAGACCCCCAATCCGATAAAACTGAGGTTGGCTTCGACACGAATGGCGGTGGCGGTCCAGATGCTGGCCAGAACGACGATTTCGCTGGTGATATTAGGCAGGATGTGTTTGCGGGCGATTCTGAACCGGCCAGATCCATAGCTGCGCGCGGCTTCTACATATTGATTCTCTTTCACGGTCAGTGTAGAGCCGTGGGCCACGCGCGCGAACGTTGGCGCCAAGACAATGCCGATGGCCAGAATCATATTACCCAAACCGCCGCCTAACACCGCCAACACCATCAGTCCCATAATAAGGCTGGGGAAAGCCATAAGGACGTCAGTCGCTCTCATCAATAAATTTTCCGTCGCCCCTCCAAGATAACCACCAGATAGACCCATTACAGCCCCGGCAATGCCACCGATGAGAACTGCAGTGATGCCAACCAAAAGGGATGTTCTGGCGCCGTAAATGATCCGTGAAAGTGTATCCCGACCAAAAGAGTCAAGACCCATCGGATGTTCTCGGCTAGGGGGCGCCAGTCGATTGCGGGTGTCCTGCTTCAGGGGATCATAGGGTGCCAGTAAAGGTTCGGGCTCCCGCCCCTGCGGGATAGCGATGAACCAGTCGTCGGCAAAAACCGCCATGATAACTACGATAATCATCATAAAGAGCCCCAGGAGCGCCGGTCGATTTCTGACAAAAGTATTAAACAGGCGCTTTCGTTGGCTTCGTAGTTGAATTGAGGGTGCTTGTAGGGTCTCTTCTTGTTGGTTCATGCACAACCTCAGTGTGTTACACGAGGATCTACGACAGTATAGATAATGTCTGTGATAAGATTAATACCGACCACAAATAACGTATAGATGACCATGACTGATTGCAACGCTGTGTAATCACGTTGCATGATGGAGCCGACCAGCATTTTGCCAAGACCGGGACGAGCAAATACAGTCTCGGTGAGGACTGAATCAGCCACGAGACTTGCCGCCCAAATGCCAATAATCGAGACGATAGGCACCAACGCCGGGCGCAGGGCGTGTCGCATCACGACCGTACGCTCTTTCAAACCTTTGGCGCGAGCGGTTCGTACATAATCGTCTTGAAGGACATTCAACATAGCCGATCGGGTCAGTCGTGTCACCGACGCCGTCATGATCAGCCCCAGCGTCAGGGCTGGCAACGCCAGATGCATGATATTATCTGAAAAATCGCTTAAATCGCCGCCTCCCACTGCCGGGAATATTTCGATCTTGACTGCAAAGAGTAGCATGATAAGGATGCCTAAGTAGAATGCAGGCACCGACAGGCCAGCTAGCGAAATGATGCGCCCGATGTAGTCCGTCGATGTGTTGGCATGTCGGGCGGTATGGACGCCGATAGGGACGCCCAGCATGGCGCCGATCAAGATGGCAGTGCCAGTCAATTCCAATGTGTAAGGTAGGACTTGCCTGATGAGTTCGCTGATTTCTTTGCCGGTGATCATCGACGTGCCCAGATCTCCATGAGCAAGATCACTCAAGAACTGGAAGTACTGGACATAGAGCGGATCATTCAACCCCATTCTCTCTCGCAAGGCTTCTACTGCTTCCTGAGAAGCATAGTCACCCAGAGCGGCAGTGGCCGGATCACCGGGAATGATCCGAACGACAAAGAACACTAAGGTCAGGACGGCTAAAAATGTGGGGATGGCTAACGCTATCCTTGTGACCAAGTATTTTGTCATTAAATCTAGGCTCCGATGAGTCGTTCCTATCGTAGTGCTCGATGATCAGATTGGATCGGTTGTGCACAGAAAACGGTGTCACCGACTACCTATCCCCGATGGTCGCTAAAACAAGAACAATCGGGAGCCCACAGGGTGAGCCCCCGATCTTTCTGAGAGACTGCTATTTGTTGATGCTGGTGTTCTCTGTGATCTGCGGGTAGAGAGCGAGAGCTGATTTGAGCACGTGCCCGTAGTCCACGTAATCGTGCCGTGCAGTCACCTGGTTCTGATACTGCAGCGGGTAAGCGATCATGTCTTCCAAAATCTTGATCTGCGCATCCTTCCACAACTGGATCTGCTTATCCGCATCCAATTCGACGCGAGCCGCCACGATCATGTCATCGAGGTCTGTGACATGCGAGAAGTTGGTGTCAGGCTTGGCGCCGGTGACGACGACGGAGTCTGAGTGATAGAAGCGGGTGAGGTAGACATCAGCGTTGGGTCGCCAGGCAACGTAAATCACAATAGGATTCACATCGTCACGGATCATCGAATGCATACTCGAGTGATCTACCGTATTGATCTTGATGTCGATGCCAATCTCAGCTAACTGAGCTTGCATACTCTGGTAGTTCTTCAGGTATGATTCTCGTTCGGATGAAACCATTTCGAGCGAGAATCCATCTCCATAGCCTGCCTCTTCCAACAGCGCCTTGGCTTTTTCCCGATCAACCGCGTATTCCAGCCCTAGTTCCGCTACCTCTTCTTGGGTGAGGCCTCCGGGTAGGAATTGAGCCGGCACCTGGGAGTAGACATTTGCTGCCACCGGTTCACCGAATAGCGCCAGGAATTCATCGCGATCAAGGGCATAGGCAATGGCCTGTCTCACCAGAGGATTGTCCAATGGCTCTACCGTGATGTCGAAGTGAACTACGGCGACTTCACCCACACCGTAAACATCGACACTAATACCCTCTTCCTGGTTCATACGCTCGACCCATATGCCTTCGGCAGCACCGTTAATTGCATCCAGTTCGCCAGATTTGAGGCCTAGTTCGCGGCTGTTCAATTCAGGCATGAAGCGGTATTCAACGGCGTCCAGTTTTGGTCTGCCTCGGAAGTAGTCATCGTTGGCGGCAAGGACGACCTTATCCTGTGGGCTGTAGCTATCAAACATGAAAGGACCGGTGCCAATCGGTTCGGTTTTAAATGTTTCGGCGCCTTTGGCTTCATATGACTGTTTGCAGACAATGAAGCCCCCGGCATAGTCGGCTACCTTGGGGAAGAACAACACTGGTGAAATCGGATTATCGAGCGTGATCTGAACCGTATAGTCGTCCACCGCTTCCACCGCCATGCCATCATATTCACCCGCATAGGCAGACGTGTCCGCTACTGCCGATTTTTGCAAAGAAAATACCACGTCTTCGGACGTCAGTTCGTAGGCGGGCACTTCTTCGGAGGGATGGCACATCACGCCCTGTTTCAAGTTGAAGGTCCAAATTTGTTTGCCGTCTACCAACTCTGGTTCGGGCAGCGCTTCAGCCAGGTCTGGTTCGAATGTCGAACCATCGCCCGGGGCGTAGCGTATCAGGGCATTGAATAACATGTCGACAAGATTGCGATCGTTGGTCGCAGCTGCAAAATGAGGGTCCATGGTACCCAGATCAGCGGCTTTATCAGCATATCGCAATACGATAGGCTCTTGGGGCACCGCTTCCTCTTCGACGACCGCAGGTTCCTCGACTTCCGCGGGAGCCGTGGCAGGTTGTGCGGCGGGTTGTGCGCAGGCTGCGATAAACGCCATCAGCATAACAAGACTCAGTAGTAAAATAACGCGTTTCATGCATATCCTCCTGGTGAGTGTTGAGAAATAAACGTAGGACTTAGGATAGAATAACTTGCCGAACGGCTTCCTGAAATGACGGTCGAGTTCCGCAAATTACCGAATTCTCAGTCCTTAGGAAATCGATCATAAGCAAAGCTTTAGGCATCTGATACCTTTGCAAAATCTCGATTTATATAACCATTCAGGTGCGGGTAAACCCCGCTCCATGGTAACCGAGGCGAGAATTCCCCATTTTGGGGTCTATTCTGTTTTGTCTGCAACCGAACTCGCCCTTGCAATCTGCTACTTGCCCCAATGGGGCTTGATTATCTCAGCGCGGTCCGGGAACAATTGCTAGATTTTCATTGATAGGCGTTCGGCGCCTCATAGATTTGGCCTTCGGCAAAACGAGTCGGTCGCAATGGTGTGATGTCCACAACCTCCGCCTTGCCGTTCAAGATCAACTCAGCCATAGCCTGACCGACGGCAGGCGCTTCTTTGAAGCCATGTCCACTGAGACCGGTCGCCATATAGAATCCATCGATGCCATTCGCAGGGCCCAAAAGGGCATGCCCGTCTGACGTGTAACCTTCGACACCGACATGTCCTTTTCGCACGGCGCTGGTCTCCACTGCGGGCAGACGATGACAGAGGCGCTCCAAGGTGTTGATCTCGATTTGGGGTATGGGCGTCTCGCTAAAACCGTCCAACTCATCGATAGCGACCTCAGTATTTTGACCACCTCCCGAAACTCCCGTCAGAGAGAGATACCCTGTCTCTGGACGCAGGTACACGCCATTGACGCGATCAATGATCGTGAGGTGAGGCGAGGGAACAAGGGATGGGGTTTCGATTAGGGTCGCCTGGTGCTTGAAAGGCGTCACCTGAGCATCGATGCCGGCCATGGCAGCCACCAACGATCCCCAGGGACCGGCTGCAATGACGACGACAGGAGTTGCGATGTACCCGACTGATGTCTCTATTCCGCGTACGCGACCCGCTTCTAGATCGATGCCGATGACCTCCACGCCCTGTAGAATCTGTGCACCATGACGCTTCGCCGCCTGGGCAATGCCCACGGTCGTGAGGTAGGGATCGGCGTAGCCAGACTGAGGTTCGTAGGCGGCTATAGAAATATCATCCGTTTGCAAATAGCCGGCTATATCCCCCAATTCGGCGCCACTGATCAGGTATGTGTCGATACCGATATTCTGCAGCATACCTACGTTGGCTCGCAGTCGTTCCTGATTCCGGGCATGGGGGATGCGGACGAAACCGGTGCCGACAAAACCGCAGTCACCGCCAATAATCTCGTCGAAATATCGAAATGTATCAAAGCTTTTGAAAGCGAATTCAGCCTCGATGGGATTATCATAATGCATGCGCACCAAGCCGCTGCTCAGGCCCGTGGCGCCGCCTGCCAGCTGCTTGCGTTCCACTAACACAACCTTACCGGCCCCCATTCGCGCCAGATGAAAGGCGACACTCACGCCGATGACACCCCCGCCAATAATGATAATGTCGGCCGTCTTTGGCTTATCCATTGTTGCTTACCTGCCGCTAGAGATGTTTGTCAACACTGCAAAACATTTCTCAGTGGCAATGCGGTCTGTTGATGAGAGAAACTGACGACGGAAATTGCATTGACCTATCTATAAATAAAATACCACAGTTAAGGCTATTAGCCTATTTGCACGCGTTTTGACATGAACACACCTCGCCGCTATCCTACATCTCACCATGCTGTTTCGTATTTCTAGATCCGGGCGGACTGTTTACTTGAGGAAGGAGAGAATTGGCGATACCTAAAATCAACGAGACCCGTCTGATGGCGGACCTGGATATGTTATCGGAGATTGGCCGAACGGGTGATGGTGGCGTCTCACGACTGGCTATGTCTGAAGCGGATGTTGCCGGGCGCGCGTGGTTTCGGCAGCGAGTCCGGGAGGCGGGATTGCTCTTTCGCAAAGATGGAGCAGGTAACCTATCGGCTCTCCTGCCCTCGACGCGTTCGGAAGCGCGAACTCTGCTGACCGGCTCGCATCTGGACACGGTACCCAATGGGGGCCGTTTCGATGGCGCCCTGGGAGTGCTGGCCGCGCTGGAAGCCCTACGTTCCATTCAAGAAGCCAACCTTGCACTGCCCATCCATCTCGAAGCCATCTCCTTCACCGACGAGGAGGGCAGTGTGTTAGGGATGCTGGGAAGCCGGGCGCTAACAGGCCAAATCAGAGCCGAATACCTGTCTAACCCTCGCTGTGACGCTGAAACCTGCCGGGCTGGTTTAGCGAGGCTGCGGCTGGATACGAATACTCTTTCAACTGCTCGCCGCGACCCGAGCACGCTGTTAGCGTTTGTCGAATTGCATATCGAGCAGGGAGTGCGCCTGCAGGAATCAGGTATCGACATCGGCGTGGTTACCTCAATTGTTGGCATTCGTTCGTTCTTCCTATCCTTCAACGGCCAGGCAGATCATGCCGGAACCATGCCCATGTCTTGTCGTGCCGACGCATTGTTGGGCGCGTCTGATTTTGTGCAAAAAGCGCGGGCGCTGGTAATGGAGCGCTTCTTGCCCGGTGTGATGAACTGCGGCCACATACAGGTACTGCCAGGTGCGTTTAACATCGTGCCCGGTCTGGCAAAGGTCGCGCTAGAGTTCCGTCACGCCAGCGAAATGCAACTGAATGAAATGCAAGAGGCGATATTAGCCGTGGCCAATAAATCAGCGGCAACATATGGGCTAAAATTGACTATCGAAGCCAGCGACCAGGTAGCGGCAACGCCATTAAGTGAATTTGTGCTAGCAGCGGCGGAGGCTGCGGCCAAACAACTCGAACTACGTCACACGAGGCTAATAAGTTTCGCCGGGCACGATACCCAGGTTCTGGCTAGTATGGTGCCCAGCGCCTTGATTTTTGTGCCATCGAAGTGTGGTATTAGCCATAATCCCCAGGAGTACACACACCCGCCTGATGTCGTCAATGGCGCTAGCACGCTACTTCGCACGCTCCTGGAACTTGCGGCTAGAATTGATACTCGTGTTAGGTAAAAATGGCTCTTTGGGAGTTCGTGTTGGTGCACCTCGTGAAACGTGAAGACGTGAAACGTGATCTTATCCTCAATACCTTCGCCGAACATTTGAGCTAATGAGAAAGACAGAGCAGATTGTATAATTGTTTTTTACAACCAGATTCAATCTGAAAAACAAAGGACAATCTGCTCATGATAGATATTAT
>PIVW01001456.1 GCA_003353825.1 Chloroflexota bacterium | reverse complement strand
AAGGCGGCAGGCCAATACGATATGGCCACATGGAACGATCTGGGGACGGAACTCGATGCGTGGAGCGCCAAAGACAGGACAGCGACAATCTGGTGGCGTGATGATGATGCCGCTCTGCCACACCGCAACCTAGATCGCTTGCTTGAGACAGCGAATAGAGCGGGGGCTTGCATACACATGGCCGACATACCAGCCTTGCTAACCCAGGAGGTCGTAGATTTATTCCGCGCCACCGATCATGTGCGTATCTTACAACATGGTTATGCTCACACGAACCATGCTCCAAAGGGCGAAGGTGCTTGGGAGCTTGGGACACATCGGCCAATGGAGATGCTTTTTGGCGAACTGAAAATCGGTTACGACAGATTAGCCCGGGCCTTTGGCGATCTGTTCATTCCGGTCATGACACCGCCATGGACACGTATTGCGCCGGAGGTCACCATATTGTTGCCGGAGGCTGGCTACATGGGCCTGTCGCTGGTGCAGACGCGCAAGACGAAATATGCTGCTCCTGGTCTTGTTGAAGCCAACACCCGCTGTGATCCGATCAAGTGGCAGGGCGGGGCGCATTTTACCGGCACTGAACGCGCGCTTGATGATTTTGTGAGCCATCTACGC
>PIVW01001455.1 GCA_003353825.1 Chloroflexota bacterium | reverse complement strand
CGCCACGGATCATCCCCCTCTGGTAAGAGGTCAAGTATCTGCTGAGCGTATTTTATAGTACTAGGTACATCGCCGATAGCCTGGGCATGATAAGCACGGGCAGTGGCTAACGATACTGGCAATGAGCGAAACTGCTCTTCATCGACAACGACCATCCTTTGGCTTCGCCCTTCGGCAAGCTCAGGCAACATCTCAGGATAGGTTTTCGTTGATGGGGTTTCCAATTGCTCATTCATGTCATTTGTTGGTTGTAACCACCTTTCGGTGTCGCGTAGTCTGGCTTCGGCAGCTTCCATCTCGCCACCATTCAGAAATGCCCAAGCATAACTGAGGCTGAGTACAGGTCTGGCGCGGACGAATTCGTCGGGCAGTTCTTTCAGCCAACTAAGCCACTTGATTGACTGAATCCCCCCACTCATTACGGGCCATACTAACTCGGCCAAGCTCGCCATTCGCTCGAAATCTTTCGCGTGCAGAGAATGCGCTATTGCCTTATCGGTGAACCCATTTTGCTCGTACCATTCACTGGCTCGGCTGTGTAGTATTGGAATCTGTTGCGAATGGGTTTGGCGTAGCTGCTGACGTAGTAGATCGGCGAAGAGGTGATGATAACGATACC
>PIVW01001454.1 GCA_003353825.1 Chloroflexota bacterium | reverse complement strand
AAGCAGTTTGGTGACGCAGGCTGCGTGTGATATGTTGAGCGAAATGGGAAACTTCAAACCCGTAGGCTGAGGAGACATGTGGCAATGCGTGGCTGACCGGCACGTTAACGCTATTGGCGCATCCCTGGTGGCTATCATCCCACGCTTGTTCAGCGCAACGTGATGGAAGAAATTCGGGCTTTACGGCGTTGGCGTTACAGCCCCTGGCGGTTGTGACTCGATGATCAGAGTGTAAGCCCCCCCTGTCCGATAACCAGCACCGCTGACGATGATCTGGTAACTTCCATCGAGCGGCAACACAAGATTGTCTACCAACGAATTGGTATTGCTGCGCAACTCAATATCGTCGCTTTGCAGCTTGGAAAAGAACATGCCCCCGCCAGTATCATGGATGTTGAGGTCTCTACCATCTGGCGCTGTGACGATTACCAGCGTGTCCAATATCCCTGAATCGGGAGCTACGGAGTCGCTGTCCCGCTCGGCCCAGTTCGCCGGAATATCAGCGTTCACGTAGACAGTGAGAGACTCACCCGCTTGCCCATCATACAGCCACGTCTGGTAGTCACCAACAAGAACCTAGCCACGATTCTCGCCCGATGTGCTACAAGCAAGGCACGTGG
>PIVW01001453.1 GCA_003353825.1 Chloroflexota bacterium | reverse complement strand
GGCAGGGGCAGTTTTTTCGTCTGATGACGGTTGTTAACTTAGCATCAAGTGGTATGATGCATAGATCGGGTAGAGGACCTGAATCGGTTATTCCCGTCTCTGGGCAGGTCGAGGAGTATTTTGATTATGCGTAAAGTTATTGTTGGTTGCATACTGGCACCGTTGGCGTTTGCGCCTATGCAGGCCGTTTCGATGGCGGCTGAATATTTCGTGCCACAAGGCCATACCTATTCACCGGACAGTGAGCGACTGCCTTCGCTAAACAGTCGCAAAGACCGTTTGCAGGCGCGAACCGATGAGATAGAAGCGAAGATCTATCATGAGCAGTTGCGCAAACGTAGGTTTATTGAGCAGCTTAATTCGTTTGAGGACCATGAGTTCGGGAACCGTGCCCGACGCCAGAACAACTGGTAGTGGTTTAAAACGAAAAGTCCCCGGACAGCTAGTGCTACCCGGGGACGTCGCTGATGCCCCCCCTTTTCTTTAGAGTGCCCGAACGGACACCTGCTAAGACTCCACATCTAGTGCAGGGTGTATAGCCACTTGCGGGCCTCTAATTTGGCTTGGGCAATTTCTTCCAGGCTCATCTCGCTTGAAATGTCGCGGCAATATTGCCTGGCG
>PIVW01001452.1 GCA_003353825.1 Chloroflexota bacterium | reverse complement strand
TCGTTGATGATTTTTAGGATGTTGAGGGTTAGGTTCGGTGTGCCACCTGCCCATTTCGCTTCCTTTTCCCAAGGCAACACAGGTGAGTTACCGTAGGCAACCTCGGCCGCCAAGACATATTGTTGAGGAACCTCTTCCTCGGCGTGGATGATGGCGATTTGTGTATTGTCAATGGTACCTGCCATGGCGTCTTGGGCAGCATGGAATGCTTCGTGCCTCAACGTACGCAACATTTGGATGGGATCGTCAGCATAGGAAGCATTTAGAAAGAAATCGTTGCTAACCGTGCTGTACACACCAGCATGACCACGAGGGAAGTACTTGTCATCAGCAAGGTAAACACCCACGCCCATCTTCGTCAACTCACGTATGATGGCGTCAGTTTCCCATCTCACATCATCAAAATTAGAGAACCTAAGGTGAGTCTCCAAATCGGCGGTTGAGATGATTGTGTATGTGTCGTCCAAACATTCACGCAACATCATACATCCTAAGCTGTCGTGGGTTTTCCAACCTTTGACAGCAGGGTCAGCCGCCATAGAGGGGAGACCAATGAGAGCTGCTGTTGCGATTGCCGTAAGAAGTTTTTTCATAGTTATTTTGGTCTTGGCGCACCAAGACG